>CAJUFM010000020.1 GCA_910585745.1 uncultured Eubacterium sp.
ATCCATATCCCCCACAAACAGACTCCTGATCCCCGCGAATTTTTCCTTATTTGCCACGATGCTGTCGATGATCGGCTGGGCACCATTATCCCAAGATTCTCCCCAGCACCCTATGATGATCTCTTCCAGTTCCGGCAGCTGCGGATCTGCCAGGATCTCTTCAGCCATAGTCTGTGCATTCTTTTTTCCTTCTTCATAATCTTCCCACTCATATACATACTTTTTACTCTTTTCTGACATAATAATAAGACCTCCATTCCTTTTTCCTGGCTTAACTCGACGATGCGGATTTGAATTCTGACTCCGAACCGCAATTCCACCAGGGATGACATAATATAAATTTATTTTAACACAATCCCCCTGCTCTGTCATCTATTACCTTTTTCATAAACTTGTCTCTCCAGTTAATATCAAAACTAACTTTATCCACCTCAAATAGCTGGTAAACTTCCTCCTAATAGTTTACAATTAAAACCTCTCGTGTCACTGATTTTCTATTCTTCCTCTGATAGTTTGCATTATGGTATGTATACTCAAGATCCATCTGTCTGTAAGCCGGCCTATATTTTAACCATGTTTCCAATATTTCGTTTCTTCTCCCTTTGGATTCAATGACATTTGATAACGCAAACCGTATATGCCGTTGGGATAAAGAATCCAGCAGTTCCAGCAGATCTCTTTCGTCCTCTTCTCTCCAGCCTCCGTTCTCATTATAGGCAGCACAGGTAATAAGATAGGGGGGATCTGCGTAAACAAAATCTCCAGATTTAAGGCAGTCCAGATCCATATCTTTAAAATTCAGATTGGTAAATACCGCTTTCTGTGTATGCAGCAGATTGAGAAAAGCAGATAATTTACCATACATGTTCTGATTGAAGTCCCTCTTCCCCGGCGGCAGATTGAAACCGCCCTTCTGGTTAAAGCGGATCTGATTATTAAAGGCATAGATGATCAGTGTATATAATTTTATGTAATAGTCATCATCCTGAACCTCTGCCTGGTTGACATCCTGACGCAACTTCATATAAGGTTCCCGGTTATAGGCGCTCAATCCGTCACTGCTGCTGCAGCTATAATATTTATATCCCTTTGTTTTTACGTCGGACAAGCCATAAATCCGGATGACATCTTCAAGCCGGTTTATAAATTCCTGGCTGTCAAGTCTCTGCATGACAGAGTACAGATTTATCAACGGCGTGCAGCTATCATTGTAAATGTGCGCCTTTGCCGCCACGTTGATCCCTACATTACATCCTCCACAAAACAGATCCACAAAAGTTCCTATCTGATCTGGAAACAATGGCAATATCTGAGGTAAAAGCCTGTACTTCCCCCCAGTGTAATTTAATGGTGACTGTATCATAGTTTCCCTCACACTTCCAAACATGCCGCCACAGGCGGCACAAACAATTCGTGAAAAGCGTGTAACCCTGTGCTTCGCACAGGGTTACAGGTGCAAAGAAATAACCGCTCCTGATTGTCGGCTATATCTGATTTACCCGTTGTAAAAGCTTTATAATTTTCCGAAAATACTTTTACTTCCCCTTTGTTGTTTAATATTCTAAAAATATCCTCATCTGAAATCTTCGCGTTGGAACGATCATTTCCCTTTGCCGCCATATTATTATAAGAAAGCAGGATATAGCGGCAGTCAAGATTTTGAATCAGGTCTTCAAATGCCTCCGCCGCACTTTTCGTACAATATCTGCTCTTTAAGCGACTCCGGTCCATCTTCCTGGCAACACCAAACACCTCAGGTTTTTCCCACCGCGCCACATTTTCCAGCAAATGATAGGCATCACAGTACTGTCTGGAATTATAAGGCGGATCTATATAAACCAGATCTGCCGCTATGTCCCTGGCCAGATCATTGGAATCCACATTAAAGCATTGATTGTTCGGATGATTCACTTCACTTACATCCGGCAAATGCAGTTCAAGATGAACATCAAATTCAACACCTTGCCGAAAGGCGTCATAATGTCCGCAGGTTTTGGCTATTTTATCCATGGCATAAAGTAAGGACGTAATCAAAATAGCCCGTTCCCTAAAATTAATTTTTCCCTGCCCATATTTTTTCTCTATATCTTCTCTTATAAAACCTATTTTTGCACAATCCTCCAAACTAAAGTAGGTATTGGCAAAATTTTGGGTCATATAATTTTCTTCCTTTTCCTTCCTGTCATTGTATGCATCGATCATATTTTCCAACAGATCTTTATTATATGACTCGGCAGAAAACCAGGCATAATTAGAGATATAATTGCTGTACAAAATGTCGTTTGTGATCAGCTGTTTTTCCTGAAATCCAGATGCAACCACTCCCGTTCCTGCAAAAATATCCACAACAGTATTTACATTTTCACACTCATCTTCCACCACTTTCTGGATAAACGAAAGCAGGCGGTATTTATTTCCCAGATACCGTCTATTGTTGATTTTAGTGGTTTTAGCCATTTGTATTACCTCTTACTATGTTCTTTTAAGCCCCATGTCCTAGCTCGACGGCACCAATTTGAACCCTGTTTCGTCCTGCGCTAGCTTTACTTTTATAATAAAGTATATCACATATGCCCCCTGTTCTCAATTGTTGTTTCCTGCCACATCTTTTCAGATTTGATTCCCTGAGATTTTTCTGTTATACTTAGCTCGACACTAAACCAGAACCGGTCAGAACGGAGAATAACCAATGAATCTGAAAAAATCATGCTTTACCGCATTTATGTCCTGTATAAGCTTTATCCTATCAACCTTTGTATCCTTTCCCTTTGTCGTACCCTTTCAGCACTGCTGCAATGTGATCTGCGCGGTACTGCTCGGACCAGTCTATGGATTTATCTCTGCACTGATCACCGGGTGTATGAGGATGCTTCTGACTGGAAGACCTGTTACCGCCATCATTGGAGCTGTCATAGGGGCTCTTTTATCTGGATTTTTTTACACCATCTCTAAGAAAATGATGCTGGCGGTGGCTGGGGAGATCATCGGCACCGGACTGATCAGTGCCCTTTTGAGTTATTATGCCATGAAATATGGCTTTGGCGTAACCCTCTCCACCCCTCTCTACTATATTCCTCTGTTCATGCCCGCCTGTATCACGGGGGCGTTTCTGGGGTATGCCATACTAGTCCTTCTTAAGAGATCCGGTTCATTATCAAAAATACGGGAGATGTTAAAATGATAGAGGAAGATTTGATCATAAAAAATATTAACAAAATGGAGCCAAAAATCCACTCCATAACCAATACCATCACCATCAATGACTGTGCCAATATCCTTCTGGCATCCGGTGGACATGCCACGATGGCATCCGATCCGGCGGAAGCTGCTGAGATGACCTCCCACTGCGATGGTCTTGTACTGAATCTGGGAGCAGTGTCCTCTCTGGAAGCGATGCTGGCAGCCGGGAAGGAGTCCAACCGTCTGGGACATCCTGTCGTCCTGGATCCGGTGGCTGCTGGTGCCACTTCCCTCCGGAAAAATGCCTGTCAGCGTCTTTTATCAGAACTGCGCTTTTCCGCCATCCGGGGCAATGCCTCCGAGATCCGTACTCTTTCCGATCTCCTCACTAAGTCGGGAAATACCACAAAATCTTTTGTGGATACCCCGGAAGCGGAAATCATGCAGGAGAAAAATCTAGAGATCTGCCGTGAGAACGCCCGCTGTCTATCCCAGTATACGGATGCCCTTATCGTGGTATCTGGGAAAGAGGATCTGGTGGTGTACCAGGATCAATGTGAGATGCTCCAGGGAGGCTCTCCTCTCTCGGCCCGGATCACCGGCAGCGGCTGTATGCTCACCGAACTCATCTGCCTGTGCATGGCAGCAAACCCCGAAGATCACTGGAGCGCTGCCTGTACTGCGGTTCGTCAGATGAACCTTGCCGCAGAAAAAGCAGCCCGGAAAACCCAGGCTGCCAAAGGGGGAACAATGTCCTTCCGAATGTATCTCATCGATGAGATCAGCAGACAGTTTACAGGTGGAGTACCCGGTCTCTGATCTCCTGGGTGCGTCCCTGGTTCCAGAACTGAGTTCCAATATATCCACAGGTACGTCTCGCCACAAAAAGTTTCGTCTGGTCGCTGCAGTCACAGTTGGGGCACTGCCACATAAGCTTGCCAGAATCATCTTCTTTGATCACCACTTCACCAGAATAACCGCATTCCTCACAGAAATCACTCTTTGTATTCAGCTCCGCATACATGATATTATCATAAATATGGCGCATTACAGAAAGGACTGCCGGAATATTATCCTGCATATTCGGCACCTCTACATAGCTGATCGCCCCTCCTGGCGACAGCTTTTGAAACTCAGATTCAAAACTGAGTTTACGGAAAGCATCGATTTTTTCTGTTACATGGATATGATAGCTGTTGGTGATATAGTTTTTATCAGTTACACCCTGGATCACCCCAAAACGTTTCTGCAGGCATTTGGCAAACTTATAAGTGGTAGACTCCATCGGTGTTCCGTATACAGAATAACTTATATGCTCCTGTACTTTCCATTCCCCGCACTTGTCATTCAGCCGTTTCATCACCGCCAGGGCAAAATCCCTCCCTTCCGGATCCGTGTGAGATTTTCCCGTCATCCGCACACACATCTCATACAGTCCCGCATAGCCAAGAGAGATGGTAGAATATCCGTCATACAGCAGTTTATCTATTTTTTCTCCCTTATCCAGCCTTGCCAGTGCCCCATGCTGCCACAAGATCGGAGCCACATCCGATACTGTTCCTTTGAGCCTTTCATGACGGCAACGCAGCGCCCGGTGGCACAGCTCCAGCCTTTCATCTAATATTTTCCAGAACTTATCCATATCACCATAGGAAGAACATGCCACATCCACAAGATTTATCGTCACAACTCCCTGATTAAACCGGCCATAATATTTATGGCTTCCGTCCGGATTTCTCTGTCCGTCTTCTACCGTGAGGAAGGAACGGCAGCCCATACATGTATACACATCCCCCTGCTTTAGCTGACGCATCACTTTGGCAGATATATAATCCGGCACCATTCTTTTTGCCGTGCACTTCGCCGCCAGTTTCGTCAGATACCAAAATTCAGAATCTTCTTCCATATTATCCTTATCCAGTACATAGATCAGTTTCGGAAATGCCGGTGTGATCCACACCCCTTTTTCATTTTTTACTCCCTGGATCCGCTGTCCCAATACCTCCTCGATCAACAGCGCCAGATCGTGGCGAGTCTGTCCCTCCACTTCGTCCAGATACATAAACATCGTTACAAAAGGCGCTTGTCCGTTACAGGTCATCAATGTGATCAACTGATACTGGATCGTCTGGATCCCCCGCTTGATCTCATCGGCAAGTCTCTTCTTTACAATTTCTTCCAGCTTCATATCATTGGAAGAAAGACCCAGAGAAGCAAATTCCTCCTGAACTTCCTTTCTGAGTTTTCTACGGCTGATATCCACAAAAGGCGCCAGATGAGCCAGGGAAAAAGATTGTCCGCCGTACTGGTTGCTCGCCACCTGCGCCACGATCTGAGTAGTCACATTGCATGCCGTATAAAAGGAATGTGGTTTTTCAATCAAAGTATCGCTGATCACTGTACCATTTTGAAGCATATCCTCCAGATTGATCAAGTCACAGTTATGCTCTTTCTGGGCATAATAATCCGAATCATGAAAATGAATGATGCCTTCCTTATGGGCGTCCACGATCTCCTTCGGCAACAGGAGACGCAGCGTCAGATCCCTGCTGACCTGACCCGCCATATAATCCCGCTGTGTAGAATTGATGCTGGCATCTTTATTGGAATTTTCCTGATTGACTTCTTCGTTATTGCACTCTATGAGTGACAGGATCTCGCTGTCTGTCGTATTGGCTTTTCTGGCGATCTCACGCTGGTAACGGTAACGCACATACTTCTGTGCGATCTCATACCCGCCCTCCTGCATAATGCCAACCTCTACCATATCCTGTATGCTTTCCACATTGACAGCGTGGGAAGCACTTTCAATCCTGTTGGATACCCGGTTTGTCACATCTGCGATCTGAAGCAGCGACAGGCTTTTGTGTTCCTCCACCTCTTTATTTGCTTTCTGGATCGCATTACTGATCTTCTCTGGATCAAACTCTACCTCTTCCCCGTTACGCTTGATTACCCTTGTCCTACTCATGATTACAATTTCTCCAATCCTTCTTAACAACTGAATATAGTATTTTATTCATCTCAAAACACAAGATGTTGTGTTCTATCATATCACTCCCCGGATTAGATGTAAAGGGTTAATTATGAAAAAAAATAGAAACCGTTCTTTTCCTACAAAATCCCCACCTTTTTCAGTAAAAATTCCCCATTTGTTGTCTTTGCCACTCCTTCCTGAAGCGTATAGGTAAAATACATATCACCGTCACAATATTCTTCACAGAAACTGTAATTTTTTATCCCCTCAGCTTCCTTTTGCTGATCGCAGATCCCAAGATCATGAGTCGTAATAATGCCGCAGCAGCCCTGCTGGGAAAGTTTCTGTATGACGCCCTCAGCTCCTTTTCTGCGGTCCACAGAATTCGTCCCCCGAAAGATCTCATCAATCAGAAAAAATACCGGTTCTGCTTCCCCCGCCGCATCGATGATCCGGCGGATCCGGAGCAGTTCAGAATAAAATGTAGAGATTCCCTCCGTGGTGCGGTCCACGATCCGCATAGAAGTCATAATCCGGAGACAGCCGCAGCTCATAGCTTCCCCACACACCCAGCTCCCTGCCCTGGCAAGAACCATATTGATGCCCACGGTGCGCATAAACGTGCTCTTTCCAGACATATTAGAGCCGGAAAGGATGACAATGCCATCCTCCATCTCAAGATCATTGCATACCCGTTCTTTGTTGGGCAGCAGCGGATGGCCCATCTTTCCCCCGCAAAATCCTTTGTTTCCCTCCTTCAATTCCGGCGCGCACATCCGGTCGCAGCTGCGCAGCAGATTGGCAAAACTTAAATAGCACTCCATCTCTCCCAGCGCCTCAAACCATGCATCCACCTTTTCCCCATAAGCTTCTTTCCATCCCTGCAGATCATAGGCATTTTTATAACTCCATAGAAAAGTGGTATTCAGCAGAAAATCCGAAAGCAGATTTTGACACCAGCCAACATTACGGGAAATGTGGGCCAGTTCATCCATTCCCTTCCTGGCCTCTGCCAGAATCTCCTGCAGTTCCTTTCCCCGCTCTCCGGCAAATTTCCTAGAAAGCACTTCCCTGACTGCAAGGTTATAGGGCATGATCTTCCGGGAAGCTATGCGCAGCTGTTCCAGATAACTATATTTTCCCAGTCTCCACAGGCAGAATTGGATCAGGAGAAGAGTCCCCAGCAGGGCAAATCCTGTATTTGTACGGAAGCCGAATAGATAAACGCCGGCAGCTACCGTCAGCCCCTGCATCACCTTCACCAGTACAGATAACCATCTGCTGCCGGAAAAGGGTTCACGAGCTTTCAGCTGCTCTAAAAGCGCAGATATTTCTTCACCAGTATCAATCCGCGAAAAAATATATTCCATACGAACAGCCCTTTCATAATCCTCACTGACCTCATGGATCATCTGCTGCCTTTTAGAGATTTCCTCTATGGAATACTCCGGTGAGAGAAGATCTTCTGCCAGTTTCCTGCGTCCATGAAAGGTGTGGGTACAGTTTATATACTGAAACAGAGAACGTTTTCCGATGATATCCAGATCCCAGGCATATGGATGCTCTTCCCCTGCCAGGTCTCCTCCATCGTCTTCTCCCTCCTGCCACTCTCCCAGGAACCGTTTTTTATCCCTATATACAATGTTCCTAATGCCCCGCATCTGCTGAAGCTCCTCCAGAACACGGTTGTGCCATATCAGGGCAAAGACAAACAGCACCAGCTGTGCCGCCGCCACAATGCCCCATCCCAAATAGTTAGAAGTGAAGCATAACCTGACGCCGGTAAACACCAGTGCTGCAAATAATACTAATTTTATGATTCCCAGTATATTACTTTTCTGATTTGTTCTCTCTATCTTGTTTTCATAATACTCAATCATCTCATTGAATCTCTGTTCCATATATCCTCCCCGCCAAAGCCAGCGCAAACAATCTCATGACTAAAACATCAGGCTGTCCTCAGCTCCACTATTTTGGTCACAGCTTTAATAAGAGACAGCCATGAGGCGGAATCTCTTTCTTCTCTTTTAGAGAAAGCGCCTCCCCTTCCCAGAGATCTTCTGCCGTCCCAGATATATGACTAAGATATTCCTCCGGTGCCACAGCCACTTCGTCCTCACTGATATTAAATATTGCCAAATACTTGGAGGAATCCTCTGTGCTCTCTGACTGCCATAGGATCACCTGCTCGTCCCGGAATATCTCCCTGGCCCCTTTCGATCCGTCCAAAAGCCCCAGCACTCTGTCATTGCACAGCAGGGATAACGTCCACTCATCAAGTTTAGGAAGTTCAGCACCCAGCATAAGCGGTGAACGGAACATACACCAGAGCGTCATCATTGTTCTCTGCTCCGTCTTGGAAAAATTAGTCTGTCTTTCATCTTCAAAACCTTTTCCCAGCCAGCCCAGAGGCAGCATATCACAATCCGGATATCCTCCGTCCCTGACCTGCTCCTGCCAGTTTTTACAACGGCCGAACATATCCCTTAGAGAATCCCAGCGATCCCAGAAATCATCGGTAATCCGCCACATATTGGCATTTTTATGATAATGCTCCGCCCATTCTAACAGTGCTGGTCCTGGCGACAGGCTGAGAACGATATCCCTGCCACATTTTTCAATGGCTCTGTGAAGCATCGCGATCTCTTCTTTGGCAGACTCCGCATCGCCACGGCAGATATCATCACATTTTACAAAATCCACTCCCCACTGGGCATACAGCGCCATCAGGGAATCATAATACTCCTGTGCCCCTTCTTCCCCCGGGATCACCCCATACATATCTGGGTTCCACGGGCAGATGGAATAGGGGCTGGCAATCTCATTTGCTGTGCGCTCCGTCCCAAGGATCTTAGAATGGTTGTGGGCTGCAATACGGGGAATTCCCCTCATGATATGAATGCCGAATTTAAGCCCCAGACCATGAACATATTCTGCCAGAGGAGCAAACCCCTGTCCTCCGACAGAAGAGGGAAAACGCTGGGGGCAGGGAAGGAGTCTGGAATACTCATCCATCTCTACCTCCCAGAATGGGATATACTGGTATTTGTCCCGCTGGCTTCCAGCATCGTAGGAATACCACTCGATGTCCACCACCACATATTCCCAGCCATGGGATCTGAGATGTTTTGCCATGTAATCCGCATTTGCCTTTACCTGATCTTCCGTCACTGTCGTATCATAATAATCGTAACTGTTCCAGCCCATAGGCGGTTTATTTAGACTCAACATTCTTCCATTTCCTTTCATTCAAATAAATTCATAGCATCAGCCTAACGGTGTCAGGCTATGCATGCCGGATATCCGTATATTCTGAAATTTCCCGACTCACCGTCACCAGATCTTCCACACTCAGATCATGCACCGATGCATGCCCCGTGATCCTGGCAAATGTTTTCAATTCCGCCAAGGATACATTGAGATAATTCGCCACTCTCTGTGCCGACGCTTCCACCTTCATCCGTTCCCTAAGTTTGGAATCCTGGGTCGCGATACCCACTGGGCAGCTTCCAGATCCACAGATCCGGTACTGCTGGCAGGCTGCAGCGATCAGCCCCGCACTGGCTACCGCCACAGCATCCGCTCCCATGGCCAGCGCCTTGGCAAAATCTGCAGACACCCTCAGTCCCCCGGTGATCACCAGGGAAATATCCGAGTGCACCGAATCCAGATATTTTCTGGCACGGTGCAACGCATAGATCGTCGGAACACTCGTTGCCTCCCGGAGGAAAAAGGGACTGGACCCGGTAGCTCCTCCTCTTCCATCAATCGTTATAAAATCTGGTTCTGCAAATACACAGTACTCCAGATCCCGCTCAATGCGTCCTGCTGAAATTTTTATGCCAATGGGACGGCCATCAGAACGGTTTCTGAGCATATCCACCATCTCTTTCAGATCTTCCTTTGTGTTCAATTCCGGGAACTTACTTGGGCTCTGAACATCTTCCCCCTGTTTTTTCCCCCGGAGTTCAGCAATCTCAGCTGTCACTTTTTCTCCTGGAAGATGTCCTCCCATCCCCGGTTTGGTTCCCTGGCCGATCTTGATCTCGATAGCATCGGAAGTCCTGAGATTTTCATCTGTCACACTATATTTATTGGGAACATATTCAAATATGTATTTATATGCGGCTTTCTTTTCTTCTGGAAGGATCCCTCCCTCTCCGCTGCACATCGCCGTCCTGGCGAGAGCAGATCCTTTAGCCAGAGCTACTTTGATCTCTCTGGACATTGCCCCAAAAGACATGTGGGAAATGTACACAGGATTTTCAAGGATCATTGGGTGTTTGGCATGCTTTCCAATGATCGTCATGGTCGTCACCGGAGCATCCTCATCCAGTGGCGGCGGATTCAGCTGGGCGCCGAGAATCAGAATATCATCCCAGTTAGGCATCTTCATCTGTGTCGCCATGGAGCTGCTCACTGACCTGCCGCTCACCGCCATCTGATGGATCTCCTCCATATACCGATTGGATTCGTCCACCCGGTAAAATTGTGGGTCATAATCCAGATTCACAGTGGAAATATCTTTTTGTTTTTCCAGTCCGTCTGTTTGAACAGGCTTTTTCTCTGGTTGTTTCTTCTCCCCCAGCGTCCCAGTTCCTGCTTCCTCGCGAAACTTAGTAGATGGCTGATGGCATACCGGACACTCCTCCGGCGGATTTTCCCCTTCGTGCACATAACCGCACACAGTACATACGAATCTTTTCATTTTCCTTCTCCTTTTTTTTAATAACGAATCAATCAAAATCATGCCACAAAATTGACGCATTATACACCTAGAGATTTCAACAAAGTTATGATGTTCCGCACGATTGCCTTGATCCCGCTTAAAAGGGGTGTCAAAATGCCCAGGGATTTCAGCAATAGTATGATAAGCAGCAGTGGCGCGATCACCTTTATCATAACGATGTACAGAGTCTTTCTTCCAAATTTGGCTCCTCCCTTTTCCACCTCTTCGATAATCGTCTTAGGCTTAATGATCCAGCCCACCAAAATACATGTCCCGATGGCCACCACCGGCATCAGACAGTTATTGCTGATGTAATCCATCACATCCAGGATCTGCGCTCTTGCTCCATTGGGAAGTCCAATATCAAAATATAATTTATTGTATCCCAGGCATACGATAACTCCCGCTGCAAGGGCAATGGCTGTCTCAAGTATCACGGCCTTTTTCCGGCTCATATGGAACTGGTCCATAATACTCGCAACCACAGCCTCCATGACGGAAACTGCGCTGGTCAGTGCAGCAAACAAAACCATGGCAAAAAACAGGGCGCCGATCACATGCCCCATCTTACCCATCGCTGCAAATACTTTCGGAAGAGAGACAAACATCAAACTTGGTCCCGACGCTTCCATTCCCTCTGTTCCCATAAAAGTAAACACTGCCGGTATGATCATGACACCAGCCAGAAAAGCTACCACTGTATCAAAAATCTCGATCTGATTAATGGACTTAACCAGGTTGGAATCATCCTTCACATAAGAACCATAGGCCACCATAATCCCCATCGCCACGCTGAGGCTGAAAAACAGCTGTCCCATGGCATCCACCAGTACAGTAAAAAATCCTTTGACAGTGAGATTTTCAAAATTCGGAATAATATATACAAGAAATCCCTGCATTCCGGTACGGGTGGTTCCATCCTCCCCGGTACTCTGGATCGTCAAGGAAAACACCGCGATAAATACTACAAGAAGAAGCAAAAGGGGCATGATCACTTTGGAAAAGGATTCAATTCCCTTATTCACCCCCCGGAATACTACCACTGCTACCAACAGCAAAAACAAAACCATAAGAATGACCGGCTGTGCCGTACTGGTAATATATCCGGTAAAATATCCATCCTCAGCCGCTGCCATCCCGTCGCCAGTCATAAAAGCAAGAAAATACTTGAGCACCCAGCCACCAATCACACAGTAATAAGGTAAAATGATAACCGGAACGAGGCTTGCCGCAACTCCCAATGGCTTCCATCTCTTACTCAGCTTCCCGTAGGCGGTAAGCGGACTCTGTTTGGTCTTTCTGCCAATGGCGATCTCCGTCGTCAGCAGTGTAAACCCGAAAGTCAGTGCCAGGATCAGATAAATCACCAGAAACAATCCTCCGCCATCCTTCGCCGCCAGATACGGAAACCTCCATATGTTTCCTAAGCCCACAGCACTTCCCGCTGCCGCCAGCACAAAACCAAGTGATCCCGAAAAGGAATTTCTCTTCGCTGTCTTTTTCATCTCTCTGTCCCCTTTAAAGTTTTCCCATATTATATCATTTTTCCTTCTATGGGACAACTATAAAAAACTATTATCTAATCGGAAAACCGCAAAAAGCACATTTCCCTTCTTTTATGATCTGATTTACACTGGCACAGTTGTTACACTATTGAAATAACCGTTACATGAACCGTATCAAAAGGTGTCTGTAAAAAACTAACGCCACATAAGGTTATTTGTAAGATTATACTCGTCAGGGAATTCCCCTGTTTTGATTGCTTCTTTGTACTCCTCATATTTCTCATCCATTTTATCGTCTATGGTATCTAATCGGGATTTTGACGAAAGAGTATTCAAGATAAACCACATCGAATAGCATATTGATTCCCTGCTCCAGTGTAGAAGTAGCAAAACAGATTTTACAGAAGCCCTGCCTTTTCTCTGCCATTCTGCTTGTACCGTCCGCAAGGTCATTACACACAAGCATATAAAGATATTCATTGACACTTGCCCCTATTTCAGAACATATTTTCTTTATCCTGTCCTTTTCGCCTTTAGGAATAACAAAGTTTATTCTGTCGTAATGCTCTTTGATATGCAGATTTTTATATGATGTTCGTGTCATAGCTTCGCCCCTTTGCTATCTATGATATTTTTTGAGAACCTGCATAATAAGAAACTTATCAAAGCAGCTATTTTAACTGCAAATTCCCTTGTTTACTGGCTTTTAATTTAGCAAAGTCTTACGCAAGACACAACACAGAAACTATATATAAATGGTGCTGTAGTAGCGTTGTAGTAGTGCTATATGGCAAAATTTATGACGTTTTATGAAAATTACACCACTTTACAACTATTATAAATAGTGCTCCTTTTGTCGGACAAGATATTTCAAGGTTCTCATAAGGGCAGATGATTTTATTATATTTTCGCTCTTTTTCACGAAAGTGGCAAAAAATACCTCCTGCCGGATCCTTTCGCTGAGTGCAAACCTGAAATCCTGTACGCTTTCCTTACGGTACTTTGAAAATGCTTCCTCCTGGTATGGCAGCAGTTTCATCGCGCAGTAAGCTATGTTGATCAGATTCACCAGCATTTCAATCCCTTTCCGGCTGCGTACCATATAGCTGCATAGCGACCAGAAGGTTTTCTGCTCGTAATAGCCGACTTCAATATTCCATCTGAATGCGTACAGGAATAAAGGGATATAATCCATCCAGGCACTCCCCGTCTGGTTCAATGGGGCCTTTTCCTGACATGCACAAAAAACCTGCAGCTGTGTTGGGAAAACCGTACTGAAGAACAGGCGCCTGGAACCGCCCTCCTTCTCTGTGGCTGTCACATAGGCAAGGACTTCCCTTGTGCCGAAAATATTTGTAAGGATACGGCGCTTCCCAATATAATAACCGCCTATTTTTTCGTCCGAAAGTGTAAAATCCCTTTCCACCGAAAGGCGTTTCCCATGTTTTGCAGGCCTGCCTCTTTTTCCGGTCGGCTGCGGGGCAAGGTCATAAAGGACAGAGTCATACCTTGCATTTCCAATCAGGCCAAGGTTTGGGTACTCATCCACGACAGAAACCAGGTCACCTTTTGTGTACCAGCTGTCGCATAGGATAATGACATTCGCCTTCCCCTGTAATTCAGGCATGGCCTGCCGCACCATGGAAGCAGCCAGCTTCAGCTTTGACTCTTCTTTCTGCCACATGCGGTAGGAAAGCGGCAGTGCCTGGTAAACAATCTTGTCTTTATCCCACACCGGCACGCAGAGCATGACACTTACAAAGCAGTGCCCGTTCAGGTAGCCGCTGCCGCTGTGCGCGGAATGGTCAAAGAGTTTTGAGACATCCTCAAATTTCTTTCCATATTTGGGCACAATGGTATCATCAATGCATAAAAAAACGAGCTGCGTCTCTAAGGATTTCGGAATTAGTTTCAATGCCATAGATGCTGTTGCATTCATAAACCTGGAATAATCCACTTTGGCATAGGAGCAGGCATAGTAAAAGGCATTCAGGGATTTATCTGTTAGCTTTGACAGGAAATGTTTGTAAAGGAAACGGATGGAATCCGCTGACTCCAGTGTCAGTATGGACAGCAGGAGCAGGACTAATGTCTCGGCTGTAGGAATGGAACAAGTCTCAAAATAAATGTAAAAATAATGATAAAGTCTACCAATTATAGTTTTTTCGTTGTATAATAAGTTTGTCGTACAGGATCACTTTCTTTCGTATTTTTTGTTTGCAAACTTATTATACATCAGAAAGTCCTGTATGACATTTTTTTATGGAAAAGTTGTAAAGTGGTGTGAAAATTATTTAACACTTAGAAAATAAAGAAAACCCCCGAAAACATTGAACTTCCGGGAGTTTTTAAGGTGTTTTGAAATTGTAGTAAAATTATCTCTTACTAAACTGCGGAGCTCTACGTGCCTTCTTGAGACCGTATTTCTTACGCTCTTTCATACGAGGATCACGAGTGAGGAATCCAGCTTTCTTCAAAGTAGGTCTCAGATCAAGATCATATTTGTTCAATGCTCTTGCAATACCGTGACGGATCGCGCCGGCCTGGCCTGTAAAACCACCGCCCTTGACATTTACAAGTACATCGAACTTGTCTGCCATGTTTGTAGCTTCCAGTGGCTGACGAACAATGATCTTCAATGTCTCAAGACCAAAATAATCGTCCATATCCTTTTTATTGATCGTAACTTTGCCGCTTCCTGGCATCAGGTAAACGCGGGCAACACTTGATTTTCTTCTTCCTGTTCCGTAATATCTTTCACTAGCCAATGTTATTTCCTCCTTTCAACCATTAAATATCCAGTGCTTCTGGCTTCTGTGCAGCATGCTTGTGCTCCGGTCCTGCATAGACAAACAGCTTCTTGAGCATCTGTCTTCCCAAAGGTCCCTTGGGCAGCATTCCTTTTACTGCATGAGTCATAACATACTCTGGCTTCTTAGCTAACATATCTTTTAATGTAGTCTCTTTCATTCCGCCTACATAATCTGAATGATGATAGTAGATCTTCTGATTCAGCTTCTTTCCGGTCGTAACAACCTTCTCCGCATTTACCACGATCACATAATCACCAGTATCAATGTGGGGTGTATAGATAGGTTTTTTCTTACCTCTTAAAATATTTGCAATCTCAGATGCGAGACGGCCCAGGGTCTTTCCCTCTGCGTCTACGACATACCATTTTCTTTCCACATCGGATGGACTTGCCATATAACTTTTCATCCTGGAAACCTCCTAAAATATTCATTTACTCTCTTCGTATCAAATAAACTATTAAAACGTGCTTTTTATAGAGATCCCTCTGCAATGTCCGGAACAGATGATCCCACTGAAAAATACCCATTCACGCTGTATGCCGGGGCAGGCACCCAGGAATGGCTTATGTATTTTTCATGCCACAGTATCATATTATATTATAATTTCAGTCCAATGTCAACAGTTTTCTGGCATTCTCTCCCAGGATCTGCGTCTTTTCTCCGGGGTCCAGACTGCACTTCTGGATCCATTCAAGATTTTGCTTCTGACTGCTCCAGGGCGTATCGGATCCAAACAAAACCCGATCCACTCCGTGCAGACGCACTAGCTCTGTAAACTGGGCGTCATCCAGCATTTTTCCATAGACGCCGCGATTCTCTACACTCACGGTACCAGTAAGTGAAAATGCAGTATCCATATATACCGGGGCACCGCAGATATAATTCTTTACATCTTCCCACATCTGCCAGCCTCCCATATGGGCAAGGATCAGATGGCTGCACTCCACCTCTTCCAGCACACGCAGGATCCTCTTCACATTACAGTGTATATGATCAGGATAAACCTCATCCATCCCCGCATGTACCAGCACCGGAAGTCCTTCCTCTGCCGCTGCATCCAGGATCCTCAGATAGCGGATATCGTCAAAATATGTCTCCTGATAATCTGGGTGAATCTTAATTCCCCTAAGACCGCCGTTCCGGATTCCCCGCATCACCATCTTAAGTTCTGGAGTATCCGGATGAACCGCCGCAAAAGACACCAGTCCCCGGCTTCCATATTCCTCCATCCAGCGGATCGCCTGGGCATTAAGCTTCCCTACCTGACCGGGATTGGTAGCCACTGGAAGAAAAACAGAATGGTCCACCCCGTTTTCTTTCATCTCTGCCACAAGAGCTTCTGGGGTTCCCAGATTCTCCACCCGGCTCCCCGCTACACGTTCCATCCGCTCTTTTACCTTTTTTGCTATCCTCTCTGGATATGCATGTGCATGAATATCAATGATCATCCCCATACTCCTGCCTGTTCTCCTCATATTCGATCTGCAGCAGCCTCAATCCCCGCGCCGGCGCTGTGGGGCCTGCCATGTTCCGGTCTGCATGACGGAGTGCCTGGCATACCGTCTCCGGCTCCCGCCGTCCCATTCCGATCTCTATCAGTGTTCCCGCAATGATGCGCACCATATTGTACAAAAAACCGTTTCCGGTAATCTGGATGCGGATATCTTCGCCCTCCTGAAAGATCTGCAGGTCATAGATGCTTCTCACCGTACTCCTGACCTGGCTGCCCGCAGAACAAAATGCGCCGAAATCATGCTCCCCGCAAAAATATTGTGCTGTTTCTTTCATCCTTTCCACATTTAGGGGAATATATACAAAATGAGAATACAGCCTTTTAACGGGCTGCTGTATTTCAGCGTTGGTGATCCAGTATTCATAGGTTTTCCTGCTGACGCAGTACCGTGGATGAAAAGACTGGGACACCTCTTCTGAGCGCATTACCCGTATATCCTCAGGAAGACGCTGGTTGACCGCCAAAGCGATCTTCTCCGCAGGAATTCTGGTATTTGTATCGAAGACTGCCACATTCCCCAGGGCATGTACTCCCGCATCTGTCCTGCTGGCTCCTGTCAGTTCAATCTCCTCTCCCAGCAGTTCCCGAAGCGCCCCCGCCAGCACCTCTTCTACAGACAGTGCGTTGTTCTGAATCTGCCACCCGTGATAATTCGTCCCATCATAGGCCACGGTTAATTTTACTCTCATACCTTCCTCCATTCGATCAAAATGGCACAAAATGATCTACTGTAAGCAGGACTGCCACATACAGGACACAGAGCACATAAGCCACAACATCTCTGCGCTGGTAGGCCAGCGGCTTCATTTTGGTCCTTCCCTCCCCGCCCTGGTAGCATCTTGCCTCCATGGCCAGCGCCAGATCATAGGCACGCCTTGTAGAGGACACCAGCAGGGGCACAAGGATCGACACCATCGCCCGGAGTCTCTGAAATAAAGACCCCTCTTCAAAATCTGCTCCCCTGGCACTCTGTGCCCGGATGATGCGGTTTGCCTCTTCTAAAAGAATCGGTATAAAGCGCAGGGCAAGAGACATCATCATCGCCAGATCATGCACTGGCACCCCAAGTCTCCCCAATGGCTTTAAAAGGCTCTCGATGCCATCCGTCAGCTTATTTGGCGTCGTGGTGTAGGTCAGCAGAGAAGAGCCTATGACCAGATATATAAGCCGGAGCACCATAAAGACGCCCTTCCGCAGCCCCTGCCATGAGATCATTATAAATTTCCATTCAAATAAAACATCTCCAGGGGTAAAAAAAACGTTAAAAAATGCAGTAAAACAGACCAGGAACAAAACTGGTTTGAGCCCCTTCATCATAAATGAGAAAGGCACCCTGCTCATGACCACTGCTGCCACGATAAACACCGTGACCACAAGATAGCTGGCAAAGCCGCGAAATAAAAATAAGGAAATGAGATAAACAAAAACAGCCACGATCTTTACCCGTGGGTCCAGTGTATGTATTTTTGACTCAACCGGATAATATTGTCCGATGGTAATATCTCTCAGCATAATCTCAGACTAATTCCTTTCTTTTCTACTTCTGTAGGCTTCACATATGGCATCCACGGCCTGGCTCACATTGATGGCGTTGTGGGGAAGCTTTATTCCCTTTGCTGCCAGTCCCTCCATCACATAGGTTACCTGGGGCGCCCGTAGTCCGATGCGCTCCAGCTCTTTATAATGGGAAAAGACTTCTTCTGGAGTTCCGTCATAAGCCACCGTCCCTCCGTTCATCACTACCAGCCGCTTTGCATATTTTCCCATGTCCTCCATGCTGTGGGACACGACGATCACCGTGATCTTCCGCTCTTCGTGCAGTCTCCGGATCAGTTCCAGAATCTCATCTCTCCCTTTCGGATCCAGCCCCGCTGTGGGCTCGTCCAGGATCAATACTTCCGGCTGCATGGCCAGTACACCGGCGATGGCCACTCTCCGTTTCTGTCCGCCGGAAAGTTCCAAGGGCGATACATCCAGAAGTTCATCCGGTATTCCCACCTGTTTTAGTGCTTCAAAGGCATTCATATCCACTTCCAATGGTTCCATCCCGATATTTTTCGGTCCGAAACGGACATCTTCAATGACGGAACTCTCAAAAAGCTGCTGTTCCGGATATTGAAATACAATAGAAACCTTAGAGCGCAGCTTCTTTTTTGAAAAATCCTTGTCGTTGATATCTTCTCCGTTATAGTATACCCCGCCGGAGACAGGTTTCAGGAGACCATTCAGATGCTGGATAAGGGTAGATTTGCCGGATCCTGTATGCCCAATGAGTCCGATAAATTCTCCGTCCCCGATCTTTAGAGTGACATTGTATAAGGCCACCTTTTCAAATGCAGTTCCTCTTCCATAGATGTATTCTACCTCATTAAGTAAAATAGACATAATTTCCTCATTTCCAATCCGCGCCCAGGACACACCGCGCTGTCGCTTCCACAAATTCTTCTACGTTGATCACATCCGCTGGTATATCCATCCCCCGCTTCCTCAGTTCCGCCGCCAGCTCTGTCACCTGGGGCACATCCAGATGCCATTTCTTCAGCTGGTCTGCCCGGGCAAATACCTCCCTGGGAGTTCCCTCCATCACCAGCTTCCCCTCATTCATTATGAGAATGCGGTCCGCCTGGGCCGCCTCATCCATATAGTGGGTGATCCACAGGATCGTGATCCCTTCTTTCTTATTCAATTCCCGGACCGCCTCCAATACCTCCCTGCGTCCCACCGGATCTAACATCGCTGTAGACTCGTCGAATACGATACACTTTGGCTTCATGGCAAGCACACCGGCAATAGCTACCTTCTGTTTTTGTCCGCCAGACAGGTTATTGGGAGATTCCTTCCGGCTTTTTAACATTCCTACTTTTTTAAGAGAACCTTCTACCCGCTCCCAGATCTCCTCTGTGGCCACTCCAAGATTCTCCGGTCCAAAACCAACATCTTCTTCTACCACATTGTGCACGATCTGATTGTCCGGATTCTGAAATACCATCCCCGCCCGCTGTCGGATCTCCCACAGCATGTTCTTATCAGAGGTGTCAATGCCGTCTACATAAACTACTCCCTCCCCGGGAAGCAGAATAGCATTGATATGCTTTGCCAGTGTGGATTTACCGGAACCATTATGTCCCAGCACCGCCACAAAATCCCCCTTATTCAACTGGAATGACAGATGATCCACCGCCATCTCCACGCCGATGACCTCGTCTTTTTCATCCCTGCGTATATATTCAAATACAAGATCCTTCACTTTTATCAAAACGGCACCATCCTATCTGTTTGCCTATATATTTTACTGTGTTCTGTTTATCGAACAGATACGGTTATTATATCATTTATCGGGACAGGATACAAGGACACTTGAATGGCTTTATTAAAAAAGCACCAAATAAATTGGCGCTTTTTGACAAACATATATTTTTATAACTTTACAAAAAATTAAAAATCAAATTCTTTGTGTACCGCATTCATCGCTTTGTTGGTATCTTCTTCATCGATCAGCACCGTAACGCGGATCTCCGATGTTGAGATCTGCTGAATGTTGACATTGGCATCGTAGAGCGCCTCAAACATCTGGGCAGCAACACCAGGGTTGGTCTGCATTCCCGCACCTACAATGGATACTTTGGATACATTTTTATTTACCTTCACATCCTGGCATTTGAGACTGCCGCTGCGGTGTCTCTCAACAGTCTCTACCGCTACATCTGCCATGTCCTCCGTCACGGTAAAGCTGATATCCTTTGTATTATCGCGTCCGATGGACTGCAGGATCATATCTACATTTACATTGTGATTGGCAAGGTGGCGGAACAGCTTAAATGCCACTCCTGGCTGGTCCTCCAGACCTACGACTGCTATTCTGGCTACATTTTTATCACTTGCCACACCGCTGATAAGCATCTTTTCCATTTTTACTTCCTCCTTCACTATAGTACCTTCTGTTGTATTCAGACTTGAACGAACCACCAGCTGTACACCATACTTTTTCGCCATTTCCACAGAACGGTTGTGAAGAACCCCTGCCCCAAAGCTGGCGAGCTCAAGCATTTCATCATAGGTAATCTGGTCGAGTTTCTTAGCTCCCTCTACGATACGCGGATCTGCGGTGTAAACACCATCCACATCGGTATAGATCTCACAGGCATCCGCATGAAGTGTTGCCGCCAGAGCCACTGCTGTCGTATCAGAACCGCCGCGTCCCAGTGTGGTATAATCATCATATTTGCTGATACCCTGAAATCCTGTCACAATTACAATTTTTCTCTGTTCCAGCTCATGACGGATACGGTCCTTATCAATCTTGATCAGCTTCGCATTTCCCGCCACGGATGTCGTGTGCATCGCCACCTGGAAAGCATTCAGGGAGATGGACGGTACACCCAGTGAATGCATTGCCATCGCCATAAGTGCCACAGAAGTCTGCTCACCTGTAGTCAGCAGCATATCCAGTTCACGCTTCGGCGCGTTGGGATTGATATCATTTGCCATATCCAGCAGCACATCCGTCTGCTTTCCCATAGCAGAAAGGACTACAACTACGTCATGTCCTTTTTTATAATCCTCAATACAACGGTTTGCCACATTAAAAATCCTCTCTTTATCGGCAACCGAGGTACCACCAAATTTCTTTACGATCAACATGTTCTTTTCTCCTCCTGTCATTCTGAAACAGTTCCTAATAATTCATTCATAAGCTGATACCCGTTTTCCTGGTAATTTCCACTCTTCTCAGCCTCTTTCTCATCATAATTCCACGTATGCTCCTCTTCCGCAGTACTGTCATACAGCAGATAAGGAACCGGATCACTGGAATGGGTGCGGGTACAGATCGGGGTTGGATGATCTGGCATGACCAGCATCCGGAAATCTTCCCCCAGCTCCGTCAATCTGTTGTACACAGGACCAATAACCCTTTGATCCAGATATTCTATGGCCTTGACCTTTTTCTCCACACTGCCCTGGTGCCCCATTTCATCCGGAGCTTCCACATGGATGTAGACAAAATCATTGCCATTCTCTGTCACTGCCTTTACCGCAGCCTCTGCTTTTCCTTCGTAATTGGTCTCCAGGGTTCCATCCGCCCCTTTTACCTCTATATTATTCATACCAGCGCCCACCGCGATTCCTTTTAAAAGGTCCACCGCTGAGATCATAGCACCCTTTTTCCCAAATTTTTTCTCAAAATTATCCAGTTGCGGCTTCGTTCCTGCTCCCCAGAACCAGATAGAATTTGCTTTGTTAAGCCCCTTCTTCGCCCTCTCCACATTCAGGGGATGCTGGTTCAGTATATCATAACTCTTTTTCATCATCCCGCGAAGCCTGTCATCCGCTGGAAGAAACTCTCCAATCTTTTTTCCAAGAATATCGTGAGGCGGGGTAAGTTCGGATACCTGCCCATGTTTCCATATCGTACAGTGGCGATAGCTGGTACCTGTATAAAACTGGTAAATATCATCCTCCATCTCAGCTTTCAGAGCCTCTAAAAGCACATTTGCATCTTCTGTGGAAATCTCACCACTGCTGTGGTCGAGGATCGTCTTCTCGCTGTAAGGGAGATCATCTTCTGAAAGTGTAACAATATTACAGCGGATGGCAATGTCTCCTTCTTCCATATCTACACCAATGCTCAGAGCCTCCAGTGGAGAGCGTCCGGTATAATACTGCCTGGGATTATATCCTAAAACGGCAAGATTGGCTGTGTCACTCCCCGGCTTCATTCCGTCGGGAATAGTTTTTGCCAGTCCAACCTTTGCTTTCTTTGAAATCCTATCCATATTGGGTGTAGCAGCATATTCCAACGGCGTCCTGCCATTCAGTTCTTCTAAAGGCTGGTCCGCCATTCCATCACCCAGAACAACAATGTATTTCATTGTCTTTCCGTCCTTTCTTTATATCTGTCTAAAACCCGCATATTTCAGCATAGCCCAACGGTGCCGCCGAGTTATGCTGACACCCGAATCCGTGTGATCAGCGTGGCAAAGCCCTCTGCCTTTGCTGCAAAATCCTTTTCCTTCAAAGGTCCGGTAATAAATCCACATTCTCCTGAAATTCCGGCATCGATCATCTGAACCTCACCAAATACTTCTGATACCTTCTCCTTCTCAGATTCTCCCACCCGGACAAAGAACCGGTTTTCCATCTCATCCACCGGAGTGATCTCAAGTTTTTGTGCACTCCAGGTAATGGGAACATTTTCTCCCTGGTGTTTTACTGCTGCCACCACATCAGCTACCACCGCACTTGCCGTAGGAAGCTTGCCGGCTCCGGCTCCATAAAACATCACATCCCCCAGCATATTTCCCGTGACAGATATACCGTTAAACACGTCATTTACACTGTAAAGCGGATGGGAGCTGTCCACCATCTGCGGCGCCACCATAGCATACACCTGATCCCCCACTTTTTTACTTGTACCAAAAATCTTGATCGCTGAATTTATCTTCTTCGCATATTTAAAGTCCTCTGCTGTGATCTTCGTGATTCCTTCGGTATAAATGTCCTCATAATCTACCTGTTTTCCATAGGCAAGAGAGGTAAGGATCGCGATCTTGCGGCAGGCATCATAGCCTTCCACATCTGCTGTGGGATCTTTTTCCGCATATCCCAGCTCCTGTGCCTTTTTCAATACCCCAGCAAAGTCAGCGCCCTCGTCTGCCATCTTTGTCAGTATAAAGTTTGTCGTACCATTCAGGATTCCATTGATCTCCTGTATCTCATCTGCAGTAATGCACTGGTTGAGCGGGCGGATGATCGGAATTCCTCCTCCCACACTCGCCTCAAAGAAAAAGTTTACATTTTTCTCCCTGGCAATCTCAATCAGTTCAGCTCCGTGGGCTGCCACTAGTTCTTTGTTGGAAGAGCAGACGCTTTTTCCTTTCAGAAGGGCTGTCTTCACAAAATCATAGGCAGGCTTTGTACCACCCATGGTTTCCACGATAACACCTACTTCTTCATCCTCTGCGATCACATTGTAATCATGGACAAGTATTTCCTGCACCGGATCTTCTGGAAAATCCCTCAGATCCAGGACATATTTTACCTCAACCTCTTCTCCTGCGCGTCCCGCAATGCTTTCTGCATTGGTGCGGATCACCTCAACAACTCCGGAACCAATCGTTCCATAACCTAATACTGCGATTTTCATTGTCTCCTCTTCCTTTCTATATGTAAATATCCCAGCAAAGCGCAGGCAGTGTTAATCCTGCTTCTCTTCCTGAGACAGATCCAGCTCCTCAAGCAGATCAAAATCCTCTTCTGACAGCAACGCATCGGGATTTATCACCACGATCAATTCATTGTCTCTTCTGGCAATAAAATCTATATAATCAGTGCCCTCCGTCCGCGCCTCCCTTGGGAAGATCTGAATATTCTCCCCTTCTGCCTGAAACACCTTTTCCACGCTGTCTACCATACAGGCAATGCCTCTCTTACTTGTCCGGAGAAGCAGTATCTTGGTATCTTTAGTCATCACGGCAGCAGGAAGATTTAACTTTGCCCGTATATCAAAAACCGGATACACCTCATCCCGTACCACGATCGTTCCCAGAATACACTCCGGTGCTTCCGACAAAGGATGGATCTCTTGATAACTTTCCAGACTCTGCATTCCGCTGATCTCTATTCCATATTCTCTGCCACTGATAAAAAATGTAATAATTTCTTTCATAAGCCCCTCCATTCCGGACAGCACTTCCCTGGCTCTGCCTCTTATCCTCTATGTCAGTAATTTCCTGTAATTTCAACTATTGATCCATTTTAAATATCCATTGATGAACACATCCAGATCACCATCCATGACAGCCCCGACATTGCCGGATTCCACATTGGTCCTGTGATCCTTTACCATAGTATAGGGCTGCATTACATAAGACCGGATCTGATTTCCCCAGCCGATTTCCTTTTGTTCACCGCGGATGTCAGACTCCTTTTCCAGATTCTCCTGCTGTTTCAAAAGATACAGCTTTGCCTTCAACATCTGCATTGCTTTGTCTTTATTCATATGCTGGGAGCGCTCATTCTGACACTGCACCACGATCCCTGTCGGGAAATGGGTGATACGGATCGCCGAGGAAGTCTTATTGATGTGCTGACCACCGGCGCCGCTGGAACGGTACGTATCTATACGTATATCTTCATCTGCGATCTCAATATCCAGGTCCTGCTCAATATCCGGCATCACATCGCAGGAAACAAAAGACGTCTGACGTTTACCCGCCGCATTAAAGGGAGAAATACGCACCAGACGATGTACACCATGTTCACTTTTCAGATATCCATAGGCATTGATCCCATTGATCTGCAGGGTAACAGACTTAAGCCCCGCCTCATCGCCATCCAGAAAATCCAGCATTTCTACAGAATATCCTTTTTTTTCTGCCCATCTCTGATACATCCGGCACAACATGCTCGCCCAGTCACAGCTCTCGGTTCCCCCGGCTCCCGCGTGCAGGGTAAGGATGGCATTGCTCTCGTCATATTCACCTTTCAGCATCGTGGTGATGCGAAGATCATCAAAGTCTTTCACAAACTCTTCCAGTTCCTCCTTGATCTCCGCCGCCAGTTCCTCATCCTCTTCCTCATATGCCATCTCGATCAGCGTCATGATATCTTCATACTTTCCGCTGAGACCATCGGCACGGCTTACGATATCTTTGAGTTCCTTTACCTCTTTCATGGACTGGCTCGCCTTCTCTGCGTCTTCCCAGAAATCCGGAGCCTCCATATTTTTCTCCAGCTCCTCGATACGAAACTGCTTCTCGCCAAGATTCAAGGAATCCCTGACCTCAGCGAGAGGCTTCTCATAAGAGGAGAGTTCGACTTTATAATTATCTAACTCGACCATTTTTTAACCCTCTGATTCACCTTATCTGCCGCAGCAGTATTTGTATTTCTTTCCAGATCCGCAGGGACACGGAGCATTACGGCTGATCTTTTCTGATTTCCTCGTGACCGGGGCATTAGCAGAATCATCCTTGTTGGTTCCTGTCTCTTTCGCCACCTGCTCACGCTCTACCTTCTGTTCGATACGGACATGCATCAGTGCCTTCACCGTCTCCTCCCGGATGGACTCTGTCATCTCTGCAAACATATCATAACTCTGGAAGCGGTACTCTGTCACCGGATCTCTCTGTCCATATGCCTGCAGTCCGATTCCCTGGCGCAGCTGATCCATATCGTCAATATGATTCATCCAGTGCTGGTCTGTGACCTTCAGAAGAATGACACGCTCAATCTCCCGGATCTGCTCTGCCTCTGGAAACTCTGCTTCCTTCATCTCATAGAGATGGAGGGCTTCTTCTTTTAATTTCTGGATCAGTTCATTTTTATTGATGCTCTTATCCCTCTCTGGATCAAAGGTGATCGGCTCAAAGGGAATGATGGGCAGCAGATTCATATTCAGCTCATCCAGATCCCATTCCTCTGGAATCTGATCGTCTCCGATGGTTCTGCCTACATACTTTTCTATCACTTCATCCATCATACCATAAATGGTATCACGCATGCTCTCTCCATCCAGAACTTTTCGTCTCTCAGCATAGATGAGCTCCCTCTGCTGGTTGTTGATGATATCATACTCCAGCAGGTTTTTACGGATTCCATAGTTGTTGCCCTCGATCTTCATCTGGGCGCGCTCGATGGCTTTGTTCAGCATCCGGTGCTGGATCTGTTCGCCCTCTGGCATCCCCAGGGAATTAAATATATTCATTAGGTTCTGGGAACCAAACAGACGCATCAGGTCATCCTCAAGGGAAATATAAAACTTAGATTCACCAGGATCTCCTTGACGTCCAGAACGTCCCCGCAGCTGATTATCAATACGTCTGGACTCGTGCCGCTCCGTACCGATGATCCTTAAACCTCCCAGGTCCTGAACTCCTTCACCCAGCTTGATATCTGTACCACGGCCTGCCATGTTGGTAGCGATGGTCACAGCCCCGGCAATACCAGCATCTGCAACGATCTCCGCCTCCATCTCATGGTATTTGGCATTCAGTACTTTATGCTTAATGCCCCGTCTCCGAAGCAGATCACTGAGTTCCTCCGAAGCCTCAATGGTGATCGTACCCACCAGCACTGGCTGCTTTCTCTCATAACAGTCTGCAATATCCTCTACGATGGCATTCAGTTTTTCTTTTTTCGTCTTATATACGGAATCGTTGTGGTCGATACGCGCCACCGGTTTGTTGGTGGGAACCTCCACAACATCCATGCCGTAGATCTCGCGGAACTCTTTTTCTTCGGTAAGGGCGGTACCGGTCATACCACATTTTTTCGCATATTTATTGAAGAAATTCTGGAAGGTGATCGTCGCCAGCGTCTTGCTCTCACGCTTAACCTTCACATGTTCCTTCGCCTCGATGGCCTGATGCAGTCCGTCGGAATAACGGCGTCCCGGCATGATACGTCCTGTGAATTCATCGACAATCAGCACCTCTTCATCCTTTACCACATAATCTTTGTCTAAAAACATGAGATTGTGAGCCCGCAGGGCAAGGTTGATACAGTGCTGAATCTCCAGATGCTCCGGATCTGCCAGATTCTCGATATGGAAAAAGCGCTCCACCTTTGCCACACCCTGGGCGGTAAGGTTCACCGTCTTTTCCTTTTCATCCACAACAAAATCACCAGTCTCATTGTCATCTTCTTTCATGATGATATCCATCTTAGACAATTCTTTTGCAGTACCACGCTTAAGCTGCTTTGCCAGGTTATCACATGCCTCATAGATCTTGGTGGATTTCCCGCTGCTTCCGGAGATGATCAGCGGTGTTCTCGCCTCGTCGATAAGTACCGAGTCCACCTCGTCCACGATGGCATAGTGAAGCTCTCTCTGTACCAGCTGCTCTTTATAAATAACCATGTTATCACGGAGATAGTCAAATCCAAGCTCATTATTCGTAGCATAGGTAATATCACAGCCATAGGCTTCTCTTCTCTCATCATTGTCCATGCTGTTCAGGATACAGCCCACTGTCAGCCCAAGGAACTCATGGATCTGACCCATCCACTCCGCATCACGCTTCGCCAGATAGTCATTGACCGTAACGATATGCACGCCCTTGCCCTCTAAGGCATTCAAGTATGCCGGAAGTGTGGACACCAGCGTCTTACCTTCACCGGTGCGCATCTCTGTGATACGTCCCTGATGAAGGATCACACCACCGATCAGCTGCACGCGGTAATGGCGCATTCCGATGGTCCTCTTGGATGCTTCTCTGACAACAGCATATGCCTCCGGAAGAATGTCATCCAGGGATTCCCCTTCTGACAACCGGTTTTTGAATTCTCTTGTTTTATCTTTTAACTGCTCGTCTGATAATTTCTCATAATCAGGCTCCAGCTTTTCAATCTTGTCCACGATAGGAAGCACTCTCTTTACTTCCCTTTCACTGTGGGTTCCAACTACCTTACTTAATAATCCCATACGTTCACTCTCCATAATAATCAAAGTTTTATCCCAGATTATTTTATCACTAGATGTTCTGTCTTTCAATGATTTTTTTGATTTTAGATTGTTTTTTACAAACCGTTCATAATCTTTTAACTTCTTTTACATCGCTGAAAAACCATGCATGAATATTAATCTCCACCACCGGACTTCCGCAGTATTCACATATTTTGGCGCCAAGAGAAGAGAGCGGCGCCCCACAGTTGGGGCAGTTGATCCCCAGCGCCTGGGCCCTCTGGTCTTCCACTAATTCCCTGTCCTGTATGTAGATCAGATCCGTATTGTATTTGGTCTGATACTTTGTGTCTTTTGCCCCTGCTAACAGTTTCCCCTCACGGTCCGTCACATAATGAAAACATTCCAACGCCGACTGGAAAGTGATAATACAGCGCCCCTCGCTTTTCCGGTACTGGCTGATCTCCGTCCGGTGTATATGAATCTGTTCAAAATGCTCTCTCTGCCCGGCTTCTTCCAGCATCGTGATATGGGCTGCCAATTCTTCTTTTAACTCTGTGCTGCCATCCTTCGGCATCTCTTTTCCGCCTGTACCGATCGCCCTCAGATAGTCCACTAATATATTATCCGCCCTCTCTTTCATTTCATCGTACTCAAAATCCGGAAAATCCTGGACGATCTTTGGCAGAAGAAGTTTCGTCATGGCAGAAACCGATTTTGGTGTTGAAGCCATCTCCTCACGCATCATCTCCGCCCCCTGCCTGAGATCACTGGTCCCAAAAAGTTCTCTCGATACCTGCTGTGCCTTTCTTTTTAATGAAGCAACTCCGATGTATACCGCAATAATTATGATCAGGATCAATGCCAAAACAATGATCAAGCCTGTGTAATTCCCCATATTTCCTCCTTAGCTCAATTCAATGGCGCCAATTACAAATAACAATAATCGGCGCCATCAAACTAACTCATTCTATCTACATTCCTATTCATTTTTATTCAATATCATTTTCGTCAAATATATCACCACATTCCGGACAGAATTTCGGCGGATGATGTGGATCTTCTGGCTTCCAGCCGCACTTGTCACAACGGTACAGCGGGGCTCCCACCGGCTTCTTTGTTCCACACTCCATACAGAATTTCCCTTGATTTACAGCCCCGCAGCTACAGGTCCATCCCTCCTGGGAAGCCGGCTTTGCTTTTCCACATTCCACACAGAATTTTCCGGTATTGGCCGTTCCACAGCTGCAGGTCCAGGAATCTGCCTGTTTTACGGCATTCCCCCCACCTACTACATTTGCAGCTGGATTTTCAGGCGCCTGTGCGCTATTCTGAACTCCACCCTGCCGGTCCATGGCAAACAGCGCATTAGCATCCATTCCTCCTGCCTGGGAAGCCATATTCATCCCAGCAAATGCCATCATCGGTCCCGTAGAAGTATTTGCCGCCGCCGATTTCATTGCCTGAGCCTGGGCCTCTGTCAGAGTTGCCGCTGCCATACCAGGATTCCGAAGTACTGCTGTCTTCTGCAGCTCTTTGATCATCGCCTCGTCATCTTCTGAAGCCTTGATAGCGTTTACTCCAAAAGATACGATACGGATCCCTCTCAAGCCGCTCCATTTTTCAGACAATTCAGCATTCAGGGCATCTGCCACTTCCATCGTATGAGCTGGCACCGCACTATATCGGATGCCCATAGCCGAGATTCTTGCAAATGCTGGCTGCAGTGCTGTCATCAGCTCCGTCTTCAGCTGGCTGTCAATGGTTTCACGACGGTATTCATCCACCACATTGCCGCATACATTGGTATAAAAGAGCAGAGGGTCAAAGATCTGGTATGAATACTCCCCGTTACAGCGGACGGATATGTCCACATCCAGTCCGATATTGGTATCCACCACACGGAAAGGAACCGGTGTAGCAGTTCCATATTTATTTCCCATAATTTCCTTCGTGTTGAAGAAATAAACTCTCTGATCCTTTCCCGTATCTCCTCCAAAAGTAAAACGTCTTCCCACTGCCGCAAAAGTTTTCTTGATATTTTCACCCAGATCACCATAGAGCAGACTGGGCTCTGTGGAAGTATCATACAAAAATTCTCCTGCCTCCGCACAGAACTCCACAACTTTCCCCTGGTCTACAATGATCATGCATTGCCCCTCATTTACAGCCACTACAGAACCATTCGTGATAAGATTTTCATTGCCATTGTTTTTGCTGCCAAACCTGCTGCTGGTCCGTTTCTTCCCCTTGGTCACTAGAACATCTGATTCCAGTGCATCGCAATAAAAGTACTCCTTCCACTGATCTGCCATCTCGCCACGGATCGCGCCGCCGATCGCTTTAATTAATCCCATATTATCCTCCATTCTGAAACATTATGTTTGTTAATAACATGATGTTGAGGCCGCAATCTTTTGACCCCGGTATTTTAAAATGTCCTTCTGGACTAAACCAAATGGTTCCATCCAGGAGGACACATCTTTTTTCTCAGTCCATATATTTATGAAAACCGGTTTATGGACACCCATATATTCTTAATACTCCGGCTCGATCAGTCCATATGTATTTCCTTTTCTCTTGTAAACAACATTTACCTCCTCCGTCTCGGAATTCCGGAATACAAAGAAGTTATGCCCCAGAAGCTCCATCTGTACACATGCTTCTTCTGGATCCATGGGCTTCATGGCGAATTTCTTAGAACGGATAATATTGATCTCTTCTTCATCCTCCATATCTTCATCAATAAATTCCTGGTTTAAATGCGCTGCATTTTGTGCTTTATCAATCAATTTATTTTTGTATTTCCGCAATTGTCTCTCAATCACTTCTTCCACCAGATCAATGGAAACATACATATCCGAACTTACTTCTTCCGCACGAATGATACTTCCTTTCATCGGAATGGTGATCTCAATCTTCTGTCTGTTTTTCTCGGTGCTCAACGTCACGTGAACCTCGGTACTGTCATTGAAATATCTCTCCAGTTTGGCAATCTTTTCTTCGATCGCCGAACGTAATCCCTCCGTTATATCTAAATTTTTGCCGCTAATTACTAAATTCATAATGATCAGCTCCTTTGCCCATAATATTCGGGACGGAAACCTGTCTGCCGACTTTGTCAGCCGGAACCTGTCCCGTATGTTTATTATATACCAAAACCATATAATGAGCAACATATATTTTGGATTTATATAGCTGTTTTTTTGCTTTCACCCCGAATTGTCACACAACTTCACAAATTGTCAAATCAGTGCATTTTTGCTACAAAAGTCTACATTTTTTGTGGATAATGTGGATAACTTTGTGTACAACTAGTAAATATCGCAAAGTCGCCGCTTTATTTGTGGATAACTTTGTCAGTTTCTCATACTACATTTGTCTGCGTACTTTTGTTCTGAAACAAGTTGTCACACACTTCCAATTATGTCCTCTCATATCTTCCACTGGCGCCACAGGGAAGGATCAAACCATTTGAATTTACTGGAAGACCAATCTCATCTGCAGTCACTGTGCCTCCAAATTTTTTCCGGATCGTCAGTTCCATCATATAGGCCAGCACCGCCGGCTGCAGGCCTGTGGTATAGGAATTCACCAGGAAGAACAAGGGCTCTCTGGATAACACTTTTGTACACAGGTTAAGCAGAGGAAATATCTTTTCCTCAATCTTCCATACCTCTCCTTTGGGTCCTCTTCCATAAGATGGCGGATCCATAATAATACCATCGTAATGGTTTCCCCGGCGTATCTCACGTTCCACAAACTTAACACAGTCATCTACCAGATAACGGATCGGAGCGTCGGCAAGACCGGAAGCAGCGGCATTTTCCTTCGCCCATGATACCATTCCCTTCGAGGCGTCTACATGCGTCACTGCTGCTCCCGCCCTGGCACATGCCACCGTAGCACCTCCAGTATAAGCAAACAGATTCAGTACCTTGATCTGCCCTCCAGCATTTTTGATCAGTTCTGAGGCCCAATCCCAGTTCACCGCCTGCTCCGGAAATAAACCCGTGTGTTTAAAACTGAAGGGTTTCAGATGAAAGGTCAGATCCCGGTAAGAGATCTTCCACTGCTGTGGAAGATTGATAAATTCCCACTCTCCTCCACCCTTACTGCTTCTATGATAGTGGGCATTTTTCTGCTTCCACTGAGGAGCTTCATGAGGTGTATCCCAGATCACCTGGGGATCCGGCCGCACCAGAATATATTCCCCCCACCGCTCCAGTTTTTCTCCCATCGAAGTGTCAATCACTTCATAATCTTTCCAGCCATCTGCCAGCCACATATTCGTTATTCCTTTCCATGAGGGACTGTTAAACGTAATTTCTTAACAGTCCCTTAGTCATTTTTCCAGTTTGATCAGAACCGTCCACCTCCGCTGGAGTGGCTGTGTCCGCCGCCCCCGCCTCTGCCGCTTCCACTGCTGCTGGATTTCCTGGTTCTCACATAAGTTGTGTGGGTATAGATATCCCGGCGTCCAATCAGCCCGGAAAAACTCTTATTCATATAAGTCTTCCCGTTTGTGGTCATCTTGCCTCCAGAATTTTTTACCAATATCAGTACTACGATCGTTCCTACCAGAAGACCCAGCCCCAGATGGAACCACCCTGCCAGAAAAAAGTAGGGTGTACGCATCTCAAGATCACTCTGGGTGATAAACTCATCCATCATCTGCGTATACTGGGTCTGGGCATCCCCCGTCCCGCTCTGGGCTTCTTTCACATAGCCCTGCAGTTTTTTTGCCATCCGGTCCGCTTCACTATCCGTAATTTTAAACTCTGCCGAACCATACCCGAGCACATAGAGCGACCGGTTATTCCGACAGACGTTTAGCCAAAGTACAACAGTACTTTTATGGGAACTCGGATTAAGAAAAAATTCACTCGCTCTTTCAGGCGCCGACAGCTCACTGCTGCTCCTCTCATTGTTATCGATCACAAACGCCACCACATTGCAATCGTACTCCTCACGCATCTTACGCATCTTTTCCTCAAAAGAAGCAATCTGCTCCTGGGTATAAATGCCAGCAAAATCGTTTACAGCACTCTCCCTCTTAAGACTGTTCCCATTTCCCTCCAAATAGAAGTCTTCCGGCGCTATCGCCGTTGCACCCCTCCCTGATATACAGGGCACTGCTGATAAAACCAACATTAATATAGCAAATAATATGTAATAACGCTTTTTTTTCATCATCCGATACCACCTCCCAGTAAAAGTATGGTGATCAGACGCAGAATAAGAAATAACCCTCCGCCAACACCAAACAGCCATGCCATCACTTTCGCTTTACTGATAGGCGGTTTACCCACGATCTTTCCCGTATCTCCATTCATGGCAAACACATACTGCCCATCCCGGTAATCATAGTTGATCATCCACACGGGAAGCAGCGCATAATCTGCTTTCTTCTTCAGGATGTTGTAATCCCGGTCCGTGATATGGACCGAAGCATAATTTTTCATTGTGTCCTTTACATATTGGTCCATAAATTTCTCCACCCGTTTCTGAACTCTGGGCATCAGATCATCATCGGTATAATTGTATCCTTCCGCTACATATCCAGGAAGGTACATGGAAGAATAATCTTTGATATCTTCGTAAAAAAAAGGCTCCAGCTTATCCATCAGATCATCCCGCATCCGCTCCGAAGCATCTACCGGAATGCAGTCGTAATCCAAATCCACCTTTCTCCACACCTTATAATGTTTCGTCGCCGTCACATTATAATTTCCGCTGGAATAATGTGACACCCGGGTACAGTCCGCATGAATCTCTCCCTGCCCGGTCATGTCATACAGCCAAAATGGCACATAAATCCCCACGATATCATCAACACGGTCTGGTGTCATGAAATCATTTGGTGTGATCAACCCCTTCTTACACCATTTTTTAAATGCAGTAATGGCATCTTCTTTGCTCACCCGGAAAGGTATGACTTTTACTGGTGCTCTCTTCCCCTGCATTCGATCCGACAGAATCATGGGCGATCCGCAAAAACTACACTTTGTCGCTGTGGTATCCTCCGTCACCACCAGTTCTGCACCACAATTATCACAGCAGTAACTCACAACGGATTCATCAAAGAAATTGTCTGATTTTTCCTCATGCACCTCACGGAAGTCCCCAGTTTCCTCATCCACGTTTTCTTTGGCAGCCTCTGCTTCATATTCACCGCCATTTTCCTCTGCAAAGTCCTGAATATTCAGGCTGTTTCCACAGAATGCACAGCTGAGCCGACCGCTTTTCGCATCAAACTCCATGTTTGCCGCACATTTCGGGCATTTGTACTGTATCATTTTGTATCATCCTCCTCCATTCGTGTACCTTTAGTATATCCTAGGTCAAGCCTGGAACGCAATTACTTTTTAATAAAAAAACTGCCAAACAAAGTCCAGGACTTTATTTAGCAGTTTTTACCGTGGGTTAGAGGATTCGAACCCCCGACCTTTTGGTCCGTAGCCAAACGCTCTATCCAGCTGAGCTAAACCCACATCTAAGCATGTATTTGTCAACACGCAAAATATATGCTATCACAAACAAATATGTTTGTCAATAGTTTTTTCCATTTTTGTCCCTTTTAACCAGTTCAAACGGTTGCCGTTGAGCTATGCGCCTTATTCATATGGTTTCTCAGATTCTGTAAGATCTTTTTTTCCATGCGGCTTACCTGAACCTGGCTGATCCCAAGGCACTCTGCCACTTCCCGCTGGGGTTTGTCATCGTAATACCGCATCTGTATCAGTTTTTTCTCTTTGTCATTTAAAAGCAGCATCAGCTGGTCTACCAGCATTCGGTTCAGCAGCTGCTCATTCCAGTCACTTTTTTCTGGAATTTTATCCTCCAGGGATACCTCTTTTCCATCGGCAAAAGAAACCGGTTTGTGGATGGATTCCACTTCAAGATTTGCCTCCAGCGCAAGAACGATATCCTCCACAGCAATCTCTGTCGCCGCTGCCAGCTCCTCGATCGAAGGTTCCCTGTCCAGTTTCTGAGAAAGGGTATCTGCCGCTTTACGGATCTTCCAGCCATTTTCCTTGATGCTGCGGCTCACCTTGACCATTCCGTCATCTCGGAGAAATCTCTTGATCTCACCGCTGATCATGGGTACAGCATAAGTAGAAAATTTTACATCAAAACGCATATCAAATTTGTCCACGGCTTTGATCAGACCAATGGCTCCTATCTGGCTGAGCTCTTCTGTGTCGTATCCCCTCCCCACATACCGGCTCACGATGCTGTATACCAGCCCCATATTCTTTTGTATCACCTGGTCTCGCGCCATTTTATCCCCAGAACGTGCTAATTTTATCAGTTCTATGGTTTCCATTAACCAGTCCCTCTCTATGAAAGATTCATTGCGCTATATATAACTTTTTTCATCTTGATAACCGTCCCTTTCCCCGGCTCTGATTCCACCTGAAGCTCATCCATAAATGCCTCCATAAAGGCAAATCCCATACCAGACCTGTCCAGTTCCGGCTTGGATGTATACAGCGGTTCCATCGCCTTAGTGATATCGCTGATCCCCTCCCCTGTATCGGAAATCTCCAGATAGATTGTATTTTCCTCGATTTTTCCGTATATGGTCACCTTTCCAGGATTTTTCTCATAACCGTGGATGATGGCATTGGTCACCGCCTCCGATACAGCAGTCTTTACATCTGCCAGCTCCTCCAGTGTCGGATCCATTCTGGCAATAAAAGCGGTTACCACCGTGCGGGCAAAACTTTCATTCTCCGAATGGCTGCTAAATTCCAGTTTCATTTCATTGTATGTATTCATCTTATCCTCCAATTCTGCGCTGTTTTCGCACATTTACATTTCTGCATATGGCATGATGCTTTGATTTCTTCAAACCTTCTGAATGATCTTATAGAGTCCGGACATGGAAAAGATCCGGTCGATACCAGCGCCTACTCCAGTCACATAAACATTTCCACCAAAATATTGTATTTTCCGGTATCTCCCCATGACCATACCGATTCCGGAACTGTCCATAAAAGTCATCCCTTCAAAATCAAATACAATATTTTTTACGTTTCCCTTCTCGATCAGAACGTCAATGGTTCTGCTGATCTGGGCTGCTGTATGGTGATCCAGATCCTCGCTGATGTGCAGGATCAGATTGGCCCCATTTCTTTCCAGTGAAAAATTATCCATCTTCTTCCTCCCCTTTTATATCAATTTCTTCTTCCCATCAAAAAAAGAACTACAGAGTGATGCGGACAGCTTGTCCATTTTTTTCTCCGTAGTCCTTTTTATCTTTTTCTCATGTAAATCCTGTTCCAGCCAGAAAACCTTCTGCACCGGAACTGTCTATCCATTCCATAAATCAGTTCACACCCAGCTGCCTCAGGCGGGATTTCGCCTCAGCTGCCCGGCTGGAAGCCGCATCGATCTCAATTACCTTCTCGTAATATTCTATAGCCTTTTTCTTCTTCCCTCTCTGATGATAAACCCGGCCCATAAAATATAATGCATCCAGATTCTCGGCCTCGACAGAAAGCACCTGGTTTAACAATTTTTCTGCATCGTCATATTTCCCTCTGTTAAACTCAGCTCTTCCCTGTTCAAAGAGATTTTTTATATCTTCCTGGGTGATTTTTTTAGAAACCATTTTATACAGTTCCTTCAACTCTTCTTTCTCAAAATCCGATTCCTTGTACTGGCTCACTGTACTGGCAGCGAGAAGCCTGTCCCCATCATTATAATACTTGACAGCCAGAAGAAGATTGTTGCTCAGTTCCAGCTTTGCAGTGCTGGCATCTTCTCCCTCATCCAGTTTTTTCTGTAGTTCTGCCACATCCTGTTCCAGCTTTTCTTTCTGTTTCTGCATAGATGACAGCTGGGCCTCTTTCACGGATAACTGCTGATTGTTTTCTGCAATACTGTCAGAATTATTTACCAGGTTGTTTCCCAGAAGAGTCGGACGGATCAGCACAAAACTAACAACAAGACCTATGATCACTCCGATGATCACGTTGATCACCGGCATCCAGTGCCGCTTCTCTTCTTTATATGCTCCTACCGGCTGCACATTTGCCAGAGGATCCTTTTTGGGCTGCTGGCGGTATGCCCTGGCAGAATCTTCCCTGCCCTTCCCGCCATTTTCACTGAATTTGTCTCCGATCTCCTGCATATAACGCAGGGTTGTCGTATTATTATAATCAATCCGTCTCGCACGTTTGAGACATTTGGCAGCTTTAGAATACTCTTTGGACTTCATATATAACAATGCCAGAAGCTGCAGGGCACGGACAAACTTCGGATTCAGACTGACTACTTTTTTCAATTGGATCACCGCCAGATCCTCATTTCCTCCTTTGGCCGCATTCAGCGCAGAATTATACTTTTTTATCGTCTGGTTTACCGCATCCAGCGCTGTCTGGTTCTTCTGAATGACATTAATATAATACTGGGCCCGGTTATTTTCTGGCTGAAGATACCGGCTGAGCACCCATTCGCTCAATGCCGCCACAGTCTCCCCCAGCTCGTTATACACAAGCCCCAGAAGATTGCGGGCATTGGTATTGTATTTATCAAACTGCAGACTCTTTTTCAATACCATGACTGCCCCTGAGAGATCGCGCACCTGCGCTTTCTCCAGTCCCATATTGTAGTATGCATTTGAAATTCTTCTTACATGATATATGATCGACAGATCCTGTCCACAAAATCTGCAAATATCCATCTCATCGTTTATGTTTGCATCACATCTTGGACATCTCATTGAAATCCTCCTAATTCTTTCCCGTGCTTCACATCGTCGACCTGGTTTCTGAAATCAACTCTCTCACAATATCTGTCACATCCGTAAGATTATTATTATTCACCACATTTTCTACCTGTTCTACATCCAGGCTTGGCTCATATTTTTCTAGTTCTTCCTCAAAATTTATCATCTTCTGACCTCCTTTTAAGCTTAATGGTCATCATCAATCATCGTCATCTGGCAAATGCCCTATGAAACATAATAACTATTTTTATGGAAAAAAGCAAGGGGAAAAACGTCTTTTTTGGCAAAAGCCATCGCAATTTTTGACAAAAGCAAAACATCATTCTTTTAGCTCTTTCAATTTCCGGTAAAATGTGGATCTGGACACAATTCCCAGGCGCTGCATCGCCTCTGCTTCAGATATCTTTTTTGCATGAAACAGGTCAGATATTTTTTGAAGCCTCCCTGGTTCGATCTGCAGCGGCCGGCGTCCCCGGTACGCCCCTCTGTTTTTTGCACCTTCTACTCCCCGGCGGTGTTTGAGCATCTGTAAAGTTTTTCCTGCATAATATTGTCTCTGAAGAATAGATAATACGATACTTCTTACTCTTTTATCTATTACCATTTTTTCCTTTTTAAACCTTATCACTGCTCCTGCTGCCACCATGCGGAGCAGATGCTCTGTGTAGACCAGGGGATTATTGGAAACTGCACTCTGACTGCTGATCAGAACCTGATCCCCATATTGCAGCTGGCACAGCAGAGTATCCAGTCCATTATAATCAAACTCCTTGATCTCCTCCCGGTATGGTTCCAGGATCAGATTATCACAACCGCTTTGTCTCGGTGTTCTTATCAGCCACTCTAACCGGTCATAGGAATCCATGCCTGCTTCCTCCAGAAGTTCTGCCAGATCCTCTCTGCTTTCTGACGGGCTTCTCATGGATATAAATACCGGCTGTCTGTTCACACGGTAGTAGTGTTTTCTCCGGAGTTCCATGGCAATGCCCGGAATCCCCTGGAACCCTTCTTCCCCCAGTCCATCCACCACATCCCAGTACGGGGAGATCACATACTGATAGCCAGCTTCTGAAAATAGCTGGTATTCAATTTTCCCCACACTGTATTTTTCTCCATAACAGCCTACTGCTTTGATCACACCAGTACTGGTGTTGACCAGTTCACCGGACAACGGGGCTGTAGACGCATTCCATGACTGGCTGTTTTCCCGCATAACCTTCACACATCCCTTTCCTGATCGTTTTACATCCTCTTCTCAAAGGGTTTCAGCAAGAGGTTCTTATATCGTTCTTCCAATATCCTCATAAGAAATTTCTTTCTGGTGCTGCTGGTAAATGCCACACTCTCCACAAGATAATTTACCGCCGTAAAATCCATTTTTTGGATAATCCTCCACAATGCCCTGTCACAATCACTGAAATAATGTCCTGAAATGATGTCATAATAGGAATGTGCTCTTCCTTTATATAGAAGCTTTGGTACCGGCATATCAAAGATCCTGCGTTCCATCTCTTCTTTAGAGGCCAGTATTTCCCGGCACTGCTCGTCTGTAACAACCTCTGGGAAAAGACAGGAATCATTTCCCAGCACAGGCGCCGGCAAGTACTGGTCCCCCTTCTCCAAAATCCCCCAACTGCTTCCGTCCCGTTCTCCGTTTGCCAAGAAAGCATCGATGACAACCATATCCCAAAAAGTGTTTATTATTACTTTTGCTGCAGAGATGCCAGGAATCCTGGTCAACACCTCTATGATCTGATCGTATTCGTACAGAACCGTTCTTCCTGTGAGATCCAGAAAATATTCCCCCAGTTGGTCAAAGGAAAGGAATCTTGCCGCCTCGTAAGAAAAATCTTTACAAAGGACCACTTCCTCCCCCCGGCACGTTCCCAGCCAGGTATCCTGGGTGGAGACACCCAGCATGTCGAAAATATGGCTTCCCAGATATTCAGACACATGATCGCATACCGCTCCTTCCGGTGAATGTCTCCGGTATTTTACCACATAGTTTTCACCACTGATAAGTATACCAGTCTTCTTTCTCCTGCCTGTATAAAAACATCCGTTCTTCTGGTATCTGGACAATTCTCGCATATTTTATATCCCCTGCTCAATAAAATGCCAGAATCCAACAATGAATTCTGGCATTCTTCAGTTAAAACATTCCCCGTTCCGACAGCGCTGTCAAACTAAAAAGATAGATCATGATTTTTACATCAGCTGGGCAAGACGTTCCTTCACCTGAGCCATCATACTCTGGTATTTTTCCAGTTTCGCCCTCTCTTCTTCTATCTTTTTGGCTGGCGCCTTATTTACAAAGTTAGGGTTGCCAAGCATTCCTTCGGAGCGTTTGAGTTCTCCCATCAGTTTTTTCTCTTCCTTCTGAAGCCGCTCAACCTCCTTCGCCACATCCACAAGCTCTGCAAAGGGCATATATATCGTTCCTTTGTCTATCACTACGGATACAGCATCCTGATCGATTCCGGATTTATCACTCTGGATCACCACCTCACTGGCAAAACCAAGGGTGGCAAAAAATACCTTATTGGTCTCGAATATTTCTTGTACCGTCGCTTCCTCTGTTACAACGATCACCTTTGCTTTTTTACTCGGCGGAACATTCATCTCACCGCGGACATTTCGGATTCCCTTTACCGCTTCTTTGATACGCTCTACCGCTTCCATATCTGCTGCAAAAGCATTTGTTTCCTCCGAATATTCCGGCCAGTCAGAAACCATGATGGAAGCCTCTTCATCTTCCATAAGCGTGCAGTAGATCTCCTCGGTGATAAAAGGCATATAGGGGTGGAGAAGTTTCAACGCATCGATCAGCACATTCTTAAGGGTGTAAAGAGCTGCTGCCTTGGTCACATCCTCTTCATTATAAAGACGTGGTTTTACCATCTCGATATACCAGTCACAAAATTCTTCCCATATAAAATCATAGATTTTCTGCACAGCGATTCCCAGATCAAAGGTCTCCATCAGTGCGGTTACGTCTTTCGCCAGCCGGCTGCATTTTGCAAGGATCCACTTATCTGCCTGGGTAAACTGGGAAGGATCTACTTCTTTGTCTGCCAGCCCCTCATTCTGTGCAAAATTCATCATGATAAAGCGGGAAGCATTCCACACCTTATTGGCAAAATTACGGCTTGCTTCCACCCGCTCCCAGTAAAAACGCATATCATTCCCCGGCGCATTTCCTGTTACCAGCGTCAGACGCAGGGCATCCGCACCATATTTGTCAATGACCTCAAGGGGATCGATACCATTGCCCAGGGATTTACTCATCTTGCGCCCCTGGGAATCCCTCACCAGACCATGGATCAGCACAGTGTCAAAGGGCACCTGTCCCGTCTGCTCGATACCGCTGAACATCATTCGCATAACCCAGAAGGGAATGATATCATATCCGGTCACAAGGGTATTAGTAGGATAAAAATATTTCATCTCTTCTGTTTCATCCGGCCATCCCAGAGTGGAAAAGGGCCACAGTGCAGAACTGAACCAGGTATCCAGGGTATCGGGATCCTGACGCATTTTTTTTCCACATTTTGGACAAACTGCTTCATTTTCCTTCGTAACCACCAGTTCACCACAGTCGTCACAGTAAAAGGCAGGGATCTGATGCCCCCACCAGAGCTGGCGGGATATACACCAGTCGCGGATATTCTCCAACCAGTGAAAATAGGTCTTATTAAAATGATCGGGAACAAAACGGGTCTCTCCCTTTTTTACCGCATCAATCGCCGGTCCCGCCAAAGGTTTCATTTTTACAAACCATTGTTTGCTCACCTTGGGCTCTACCGTAGTCCCACATCGGTAGCAAGTTCCTACATTATGATCATGATCCTCCACTTTAACAAGGGCTCCCTCTGCCTCCAGATCTTTCACGATCTCTTTTCTCGCCTCATAACGATCCATGCCAGCATATTTTTCATACTCATCCACGATCTTCGCATCGTCTGTCATCACATTGATCACAGGAAGATCGTGACGCAGACCAACTTCAAAGTCATTGGGATCATGCGCTGGTGTGATCTTTACCACTCCAGTTCCAAACTCCATATCCACATAATCATCTGCAATCAGCGGAATCTCACGATGTACAATAGGGAGCACCAGCATTTTCCCCACCATATCTTTATACCTGTCATCTTTCGGATTTACCGCCACTGCAGTATCTCCCAGCAGGGTCTCCGGCCTGGTAGTCGCCAGATTGATATATCCGCTGCCATCGGCAAAAGGATAGCGCAAATGCCAGAAATGACCTTTCTGGTCTTCGTATTCTACCTCTGCATCCGAGATGGAAGTGAGACAGTGGGGACACCAGTTGATGATACGCTCTCCCCGGTAGATCAGCCCCTTATCATACAGTTTTACGAACACTTCCCTAACCGCCTTGTTACAGCCTTCATCCATGGTAAACCGTTCTCTGTCCCAGTCGCAGGATGATCCCATCTTTTTCAACTGGGATACGATCCGCCCTCCATACTGTTTCTTCCAGTCCCAGGCTCTCTCAAGAAATTTTTCCCTGCCAATGTCTTCCTTGGAAATGCCCTCTTCTCTCATTGATTCCACAATCTTTGCCTCGGTAGCAATGGAAGCGTGGTCCGTCCCCGGAAGCCACAGAGCCTCAAAGCCCTGCATTCTCTTAAATCGAATGATGATGTCCTGCAGCGTATTATCCAGGGCATGTCCCATGTGAAGCTGCCCCGTAATGTTTGGCGGCGGAATCACAATCGTGTATGGCTTTTTATCCGGATTTACCTCTGCATGAAAATATTTTTTGTTCACCCATTTGCTATAGAGACGGTCTTCGATGTCTTTGGGGCTGTAATTCTTTTCTAGTTCTTTTTTCATTTTTACCTTTCCTTTCTTACTTCACCACAAGCGCAGGCTCATCGTTGAGGCTGGCGCCTTCTTTAACTTCGCACCTCGGAACTGCGCCGCGCACACTCTTCGCCTGCTCCGCAGGCTCATCGTTGAGGCTGGCGCCTTCTTTAACTTCGCACCTCGGAACTGCG
>CAJUFM010000021.1 GCA_910585745.1 uncultured Eubacterium sp.
AAAACAGCTAATTAAGAAACAGGGGCATCATTTATAAAGTTGTAAAGTAGTGTAATATAAAATTCTTGTTCAAACGTACATACATTAAGATATTTCAAGTAGTCAGCAACTGGTCGATATAAGTCTAAATCATCTTGATTTACCTGAAAATTTTCAAATTCCTTTGCGTTTATAAAAATTTTTGCTTTTTTAAATAAATCAATATTACTACAGTGATCAAAATGCAGATGAGAAATAAATACTTTATTGATTTGATACTCTTTTTGTAACTCAAAAATAATTCTACGTACCCCATATCCACCAGTATCGAATAATATCAAATCATGCCCGTCTTCCAGTAACGTAACCGATGAATAGCCAAAAGCACCTTTAAATGGCTTCAGATTTATACCACTTATGATGGTTTTCATTTGAACACTCATGAATACTTCCTTTTCTGCTTTTTTTATTGTGTTTCACTTTCTTACATCAAAACAAACGCATCCTTCCTTAATTTCTCATTAACGCTATCAACATCAATGTCTGTAATTTTCAAATCTGTCCAAATTGAAAAAGCCAATAAGATTTGATATATCATCATATACAAACCAGAACAAGTTTTTGCTCCAAATTGAGCCGCATTGGATAAAAATCTTGTTTCATAAGGATTGAAAATAGCATCAAAAAAACATTTGTTCTTAATACTAGGTATCTCCCTCAAAATTGATGAACTGAACAATTTTTCTTGATTATTTGGATACATGCCTACAGATGTAGCATTGATAACAAGATCTGCTTTACTAATTTCAGTATGATAAATATCTGGAATCAATTTTCTAATTGGAATATCCTCTGAAACTAATGCTATCATACTCTTTGCTTCGTCATAAAATCTATTCATTACAACAATTTTTTTGGTTCTCTTATAAAGTTCACAAATAATTGCTCTTGCTGCGCCCCCTGCTCCAATTAATAATACATTTGTTTCACTTGTTAATGTTAATAATCTATGCTCAATAGCTTGCACAGCAGCAATTCCATCTGTATTATATCCATATAATTTTCCATCAACAATTTTTATCGTATTTACTGTTTTAGTTTCCACTGCAGTATTATCTAAAAAATCCATATATTTAACGACATCAACCTTATATGGAACAGTCACATTTACGCCACAAAATCCCACTTTAGTAAGTGCTTCAAGATATGAAAGCAAATCTTTTTCACTTGGTACATTAATTTTCAAATGTGCATACTCAATCTTGAGTTTATTGGCAACATAATCGAACATTGCCGGCGAAACACTATGGTCAACAGGGTTCCCAATCAATGCAGAATATTTCATAGTTATACCTCTCCAGCATATTCATTTAAATATTGTTATAAATATATTCCGCCACTTCATTTAAATTTCCGCTAATATATTCAATTTTACTTTGGAACATTGCATTAATTAAAATACTGCGATTTTTAAAGTCTTCATATGTATCAAGCGAAGGAATATATCCAATAATTTTCTTATCAACAATAAGTGCTGTACAACTATTCTTTATATATCTAGAAAAATTCTCATTCAAATACAGAACATTATTAATGTTATATGCACTTGTGTGATAGAAGCTATAGTTTTGATCAATATGAACTATATATATTTTGCTAACTTTTATTGGTGAATGAATAGTGTTAATACCCAAATCTTCTGGCATTACTTTCTTCTTACAAGTCCAATTATCTTTAGTGCCAACACCATCAAAATAAAACAAGAAGCCTGGTATATTCCTCTTTATAGATTCATATCGTAAATGTATAAATTTAGTTCCCCCAAGCAAATATAAATTATTAACATCTTGATAATCAAGGACACATAAATCATTTCCAATCAATTCTGCATGGTGCTTTTCACACAGTTGTAAAGCTAACGTTGTTTTACCAGCACCTTCCTTTCCAAGTAATAATATTCCATTATTATTTATTCCGACAGCTGCACCATGAAAAGTAAGTGCTTTATTATTTCTTCGTTTTTTCTCAAGTAATGGGTAAGTAACATATAGTATTACCATCCCATTTTCAGTTTTCTCAAATGGACATCTAAATAATACTTCTCGCTCTCTATATGTTAATTCGATATAATTCGAGTTAGCATATTTAACCAAATATTCACAATCCTCTGCTCTTCCTTTTTGTATTTCCAATTCAGGAAAGTCGGCGTATGGTATCTGGCTTTTTATGGATTCATACAAATCTATATTAGATTCAATTACAATAGTTGTTCCACATGAAGTAATCGTTACAGTTTGCATTTTTATCACTCATATTAATTTAAAATAGGTTTCTTTGTTTTAAAATTTCCCGTGTATAATCTAAATCTATAAATTCTTTCTGTACTACTTTTTCAATAATTTCTCTATCTATAGGTTGTTCTGTACTGATATTCATAAAATATGGAGGTACCAATGAATATTTATTACGGGTCAACATCACAATCTGATTTTTTATGCCTACCTGATCATAAATCGCTTTGGATAATCTATTTCCCATAAAACTTAAAACACGACCTGCATGGTATCTCGGATTTTTTCCAGCAGGCGCTTCAACAGAATTCGGTCTATAAGTAGAAATAACGCCTCTTGAACTATTACCCCTTCCTACCAGACCTTCCTCTCCACACTCAGCACTGGTTCCCAAAGATAAAATATACAAAGTACCTCTGTTGTCATTATCATAACTTGCATTAATAATAACCGATACAGAATAAGACGTACCTTCACATATTCTTTTTGCAATATCATTCAATCTGCATTGATAATCTTGAACTACCGCATAATAGTCTTCCCGTGATGTTATTTCTGTAGAAATAACAGGCATACACACAATCACATTAATCTCTTTGTCAATCCTGTATACCATCACCTTGATATCCTGTCCAATTTCCTTATAATTTGGTACAGGATAACCTTTATCATTTGGAGTCCAGAAATACCTCTCAAGTTCCACCGCTAATATTTCACATATTGTATATGGATAAAAAGTGGTAATTACAGATGTATCATTTGCAAATGCTTCTTTTGCATCAGGAACATCATCAACTGTTCTTGGTGAAAACCAGTGGTTTACTCGTGTGTATTGAGTTGAATTGATTATTATATCCAAATCATCTTTAACATTAAGATGTGGAAGAACTGTTCCCAAATACTCTTTTATAGTATTGCGAAACATATTTTCTAGATCTATTTTTTCCCCATTGCACGAATCACTAATCCTTCCATTCACAACTACCTTGATAGGTTGAATCTTTGTAACAGAGCCAAACGTATTTGTATTCCATCCCGCACCTATATATAGTTTATCAAGATTATGATGTAATACAGCATCATACTTATCCAGGCAATACTGCGAATATACCCTAGATAATTCTTCAGCTAATGCATCAGCAAGTGTATCCGGATGTCCTATACCTTTTCTTTCAACGATTTCAATCTTATTTTTTTCCGGATTCATATATTCCTGATCAAGAGTAAACATGTATATTCTCCTCCCAATAATTAAAACTTTTATCCTATATAACTGTACTATTTAAGTATTTCAACAATATTAGCATTTTCATCTCTAGTAAAATTGACATTTTTTACAATAATAACAGGGCACTGTTCACATGTCTCTCCCATAAGGAGCGATGCACCTGATGCGATTCTGTCAATTAGTCCAATTTTAGGAGAAGTTTTTCTTCCAAACAAGTCACGCTCAACTTTAGATTCAATCGGTGAAATACCTGCTATTCCAATGGCCTCCGCTATTGATCCGTGACGATAAGCCCTTCCTATAGTGTCTGAGATAATAACTGCAACTTTTATATGTAATCGATTAAAGATATGAGTTCGAATTCTATTTGCACTTAAATCTGGGTTTTTCGGTAACAAACAAACTTTTCCTGACTCGGTTCCAATATTTGATTTATCAATTCCAGCACTTGTGCAAACATATCCTAATTTATGCCTTACAACAACATTTTTACCAATAACCTCTAATATTTCAGACGATTCATTAATATATAACTGACATTCCTCAATGGTTCTTCCAGTACTTGAAGCTAACCTTTTTGCCTCTTCAGTAACCGTAATAGAATTTAAATCAACAATACAGTTCTCTGCAATTGAAATAATTTTTTGAGCAATAACAATGATATCATCATCGCATAATCCAATATCTGATTTTTGTATATTGTTAATAATAATTTCTGCAATATCATCTCCAATTTTAACAATCGGAAATTCCGGCACTGCTACCATTTCAATTATTTTCATACTTATTTTAGCATCCAAGAATCAATGCTTCCTCCTTTTATTTAAAATGATGTAGTATCATCACGCAACTTTTCTGCCACTTGCACAACAATCCGTTCTGCTTCTATTGATTTTTTATATTCCACTTCATCCCAATAAGTAACAGCTCTTAAAATAAATATATCTACAAAATCTGAAATCTCATCTTCTGTAAATTGATGTTTTTCTTTTAGTAAACTCAATAATCGAATAAAAATACAAATCCATTGTTTATCACAAATTTGTTTCTTAGAAATCGTACCAAACATGGTCAGCTTTCCATTTAAATTCTCAAAAGAATTATCAGCTAAAGCGATTGCTTCTTTTTTATGAGAATATGCACTATCTTCAAGAATATTTATTGCTATATCTATTTTTTCTCCTTTTCCTGGAAATATAATTACAGGTTGTGACTGAACAGTAAACACAGCAGCTTCAAATACCTGTCTAAACATTCCATACATTTTAGAGAAACTTGGCTTATGTATTTTTTTTTCTAAATATACAGTTTGTATATTAAAATTACCATAAATAGCATTGAGTGTCAGGAAAATATCAATTCCATATTGTTCAATAGAAGCATTTATTGACTTATCACATATGTAAGAAATATACTTTTTATCAAAAGCAAAATCCCCACCTATTGGCTGTCTTATACACTTTCCTGTCAGTGCATATACCAATGGAAACACAAAATGGTTTGTTGTACTCCCTTCGAATCTATTTCGCTGGTAAGAAGGAACGACATAATTCATATTATTTTCAATTAGTTCTTTTAGAAATGTATTAATCCATTTTTCACTCATTGATATGACATCAACATCTAACATAATTGCATAATCTATTTTTTTGCTCTTACAAAATTGGAGGAAATTTAATATGTTGATACCTTTTCCTTTTTTAGAAGATGTAATACAAATAGACTTGCTATTAGTTGAAATCTGTTTAAATAAATCACATGTTTTGTCTGTGCTATTACTGTCACAGTTTACTATATATGTATCATACTCTTCTCTATATCTAATCAGTGCCTTATCCACTTTTCGTGCTGTTAGTTCTATCATATCTTCTTCATTAAATGTTGGAAGACATACTGCAATTTTCTTCATTTTTCTCCTATAACAATCTAACGATAATGTTTCAAATATTAAAACTTTTTATAACAATCTTCTATATGTCCAAAATACTTCAAAACAATATATATATCAAATATCTCCATTAGCCAAATCCACTTTTTCTATTAAATCTGATTCAACATGGCAACATCGATAACATAATGGAAAAAGCTCCCCACTAATTAGCCGGTTAGTAATTTGCGTGAAGAGTTCATTATTTACAATTCCTTGTATACTACCAGACACCAATTCGCCAATAGTTATATCAATATATTGACACAACACAACTTCTCCATTTGCTCTTAACCGAATAGAATCCTTTACATGACAACAATGCGCTTTTTCAAATACTCTAATTTTATTACTACTATACCAAGTAACAATTTCTTCTTCACTCATTGCTGGGTAAATTTGAAAATCGATATTCTCTCTCCAACACATTTTTTTATATTTATCTAACTTACGAATCACCAGCGATGGATTGATATTGCATATGCTATTGAATCCATCAATAAGGTCATCATTAACACCATACTGTTCTATTAATATCTTTTTATGTTCCAACTTTGTTTCTTCTGAATGCCACATATAATGTTGTAATCTCAACTGAATATTATTATTCTTTACAATTGAAAATACAAATTCCATTGATTCAAGCAACTCATTGGTAATAACTGATGTAATTCGTAGCTCAGGCTTATTTTTGTTATATTTTTGTTTGTAATAAATAAGATTTTCTAACGCAGTTATTGTCCGTTTCAAACTACCATGAACACCCGTAACTGTATCATGCACTTCTTCATTGCCATGAACAGAAACAGATATAAAGCTAATTCCAGATTCTAAGACAATACACTCCGCCATTTCTTCATTAATCAATGTTCCATTAGTTAGTAATTTGATATCTAATCCCACTCCATTACATAGTGCTAAAACCTTTTTGATTTCACGATATAAGAGGGGCTCTCTAGAGGTTAGAACAACAACACTTCCCCCGTTAATCCGATACTCCATTATGATTTTTTCTATTTGTTCATATGTCATTTCCCTATGTGCCCATTCTGTAGACCAACACATCTCACATCGTAAGTTACATCTATCCGTTATTTCAAATCTTAATATTTTATTCATAAAGTATACCTTTTTCCCAAACTGCATTATAATCACGGGCATTAAGCACCCATTTGCCAAGCATCTTAACTGAAATATTCAAATCTCCTTTGCCAGTTCCTATATGTATCGTTTTTCCATGATGAAAATCACTTCCCCCAGACTTCAACAAGCCATGGCTGTCTGCATACATAGTAATCATTTTCCTCTGTTTTATTGAAAATTTTGAATAGTAAGCTTCAATCCCATCAATTTCATAATTTCTCGTAAAATATTCAAGAATACTCATGGCATTATTTTTATATTCGTAAATATGTGGAATAAACACTTTTCCATTACATGACTTTATTGCATTAATTATCTCAAATGAAGACGGATATATCTGTTCCAAATTGCAATAAAATGTACTATTAGGGTCAGATAAATATTTCCTGTAAAAATTCTTTCTATCTTCAAAATCCTCTATAGACTTAAAAAACCGACTATTTTGAGGATAACAATGAATACTGTCAAACATTGACGAACTACTTAATGGTGATGACTCTTCAAATAATATTTCCTCATTGATTTTCACTGAATTTTTTTTGCATTTTTTTGCAAATAATTCTAATTGAATTTTGTGTATTTGATCTTGAGTAAAGGGATACATCTTTTTTATAAAATTATGCATTGTATTAACATCAAAATCATAGCCCAATAATTCAACTGGAATCCCTAAAACATATGTATTAAATTCACATCCGCTTATAATTTTCCCTTTATAAACTCCAACATTATCTTGTATACACTTATACGCTGCACATGTATTATGATCAACAAGTGAAATGATTTCGCACCCTATTTCAGATGCCATATGCAATATTTCATTTATTGTAAACAATCCATCTGAACAAGTAGAATGGATGTGCAAATCTATCATATATCTTTTCCTCTCTTGATACCAAAAGCAATTCTTCCCTTAATACTTATTTAAAAAATAATACATTGCTTTCTTTGGACAAAGTTCATACATCTTTTCTTTTTCTAATGACGCATTTGCAATATCTTGAAGTGATTTATATTGCTCATACAATGTTTTAGCAAAAACGTATTCAACATTCACTACCTGTTCTTCATTAAGCCTATCATACAACTTTCGACACTCTATTTGGTATAGCAACTCTCCTTCCAACACTTTTCTTTTATTTGTAGTAATATGAGAGTATTGATCAAAATCCATATAATATTTAGACAAAATTTCTGGAACGTATGTAATTTCGTATCCTACAGATAACATCTTAAGGAGTAATTGAGAATCCTGCATTGATGGAACAAGCGAAAACAATCCAACTTTTAACAATGCCTCTTTTTTTGCCATCCACTGTGAAGTTTTGGCAATACAATTCATTTGCATTGCTACGTACAGGCAATTGCCTTTATAAAACATACAGTCTCTATATACCACTCTTCCATGATTAATGTATTCACAATGTCCATATACAATAGCCAATTTATCATTGTTCTCTATAAGAAATGTGTTCAGCTTCTTTTCTATGTTTTGTGGATAATATTCATCATCGTCATCTAAAAATGCAATATAGTCACCTACAGCTACCATAATTCCATTGTTTCTTGCACCAGCACCACCTAAGTTACTTTCGTTTTTACAATATCTTACTTTAGGATTTACAGAGTATTTCTCCATTAAATGTTCTGTACTTTTGCGATATTCTGAATTTGGAGGATTATCATCTACAATAATTATTTCAATGTTCTGATAAGTTTGTCCAAGTGCACTTTTAATAGCTCGATCCAATGTATCATTACGTGAAAATGTTGGAATTATAATGCTAACTTTTTCTGATTTTCTTTTTATCATAATTACCTTATTAAGTTGTCAACTATAAATAAGTAAATCTGAAAATTGCACAAAAATATTTTATTTCTCAATTTAAAAGCATGAAACGGCAAGAACAAAATTGTTTTGTTTGGTGTATATTGCATATTTTTTTACATAAATTTGTATGGTATTCATAAATACAAAATATATGTTTTGGTTATTATTCAAATTTGCTCTTTTATAGTTGTCAATCTAAAATGAATTTACACGAATTCATAATCAAAAATGTATTTTGCTGTAGATATAAAGGACATTTCCAGAAGAGAACGCCTTTGTTTTTGCATTGAATTGTTTCCTTCAATTGCAATAGGTATGTCTTTGCTTGTCGAATAATTACAGTAAATAAAATGAGTCTCATTGCAATTGCACGAACAATTAAGTTAGGCATACTTCTTTTCCAATGACATCTTTGATTGAACCTGCAATATAAATTACCTATTTAATATAATATATATATCCCAACTTTTTCTTCCTATAACAATGTAAATGCTCACCTATAACCAATATCCAATGCTCATCATTTCTTCAAAAGAAACCGTATTACATATCAATTTTTTATTTAGGTTCTCCGTAGTCTAATCAATTCGCCTACAAAACTCTGCCAAACTAATATTCTTTTTCACACACAATTGCCTTATCATATCTGATGTTGTCATTCTCCACCTCCATCGACCTATTTATTATTATAAATCTTACGGTTGACAATGCAATATGGCTAAACCATACTTTGTCGAACTGCAAAGAACCTTGCAATTCATTGTCGAACTGCAAGGCATTTGGTCATTTCCTATATTTTATCTCTCCACATCTATTTCCAATCCCGATTTAAACTCCACCGTCAGCCTATTATCATACACCATAATTTTCTCCACCAGCCTCCGAACCAACTGCTCATCATATCCTAATGGCTCATTAGCCTGTTTCTCCAAAAAGGCTCTCATTTCCTCAATCCTCTGCCGCCTGCCATCCCTCTCCGCATCCTGTGTCAGAACATCCTGCCGCTGCTCCCGCAGTTTATGAATCTCATCCGCAACATTCTCATATTCCTTTTTGCCGTTTGCCAGCCGCAAGAGCTCCTGCTGCAACTCCTTCAGCCTGCGGTCAATCTCCGCAATCTGCTCCCCGCTTTCATTTTCCAGCACCTCTTTGATATTCTTCTCTAAAACAGGCAGGAATACATCCCTTCTGCCCAATATTTCCTGAATCGCCTTTACAACTGCGTCCTGCAGATCCGATTCCTGAATGGTCGGTGCAGCACATTTCTTCGGTCCATGCTCCACACGAGTGCAGCACCGCCAGACCGTAGAATGTTTTCCTCTATTGTTCCATGCAATCCTGCGGTAAATATCCCCGCATTTGGAGCAGTAAACAATGCTTGACAAAGCATATTTGCTACTATAGACCAGTTTCTTCCTCTTTGCCCCGCTGTGGAGGTTTACCCTCCGCACCATCTCTTCCTGAACCTGCATATAAAGGTCACGGGGAATAATTGGCTCGTGGCTGTTCTCCACATAATACTGCGGTACAATGCCATTGTTCTTGACCCTCTTCTTGGAAAGAAAATCCACTGTATAGGTTTTCTGCAGGAGGGCATCCCCGATATACTTTTCGTTCTGCAATATTTTCTTCAACGTTTCCGGCCGCCACTTTGCCTTTCCCGCCGCTGTCAGGATGCCGTCTGCCTCCAGGCTTTTCCCAATCTGTGCGAGGCTCGCCCCTTCCAGGTACTCCCGGTAAATCCGTTTTACAACCTCTGCCTCTTCCGGCTCAATAATCAGCTGCTCTTCCTCATCCTTCGTGTATCCAAGGAAATGGTTATGGTTGACCTGCACAAGCCCCTGCTGGTAGCGGTACTGCAGCCCAAGCTTCACATTCTGGCTAAAGGACTGGCTTCCCTGCTGTGCCAGCGCTACCATGATGGTAAGAAGCACCTCATACAGGGATATTCCTATCTTTTAACTGTCGGATGTATTTCAGACAGTCCAGTGTGTTTCTTGCAAACCGGCCGATGGACTTGATAATGACCATATTGATTTTACCCGGCATGCATTGCTCAATCATATGGTTAAACTCCCCACGTTTTCGCGTGTCAATGCCGGAAAGACCTTCATCCGCAAATATCCCGGCCAGTTCCCATTCGGGATTTTTCTGTATATATTCCGTATAATGTTCAATTTGTGCCTCATAGCTTGTCGCCTGTTCCTCGCTGTCCGTGGAAACACGGCAATAAGCAGCAACCCGCAGTTTTTACCCTCATCCTTTTCCTGACTCACAGCATGATATCTTGACGGGATGACTGTCACATTTGGTTTCTTGTTCGTCACCATCCCCCTCCCCCCACTTATAAATACAACTCCACCGACCTCTTTTCTTCCCCTATAATCCGAAGAAAAAAAGTAGGTTTACACCATGCTAAAAAAGTATTGTCTCTCCACTTTTACTTTCTTGAAGTATGGTATTAACATGCTTGTTAGGAGGTTTTACCATGAATTATAATCCAAAACCCTTTGGCACAGTTTTGAAGAATGCACGAATGGATAAAAAACTTACCCAGGCGGAATTGGCAGAAATACTTGATATCTCTTTATCCTATTTAAAAGACCTTGAGCGGTTTCGGAATAACCCCAGTTACGAGATCTTTGAGAAGGTAATACACTATTTTAACCTTTCGGCAGATACTGTGATCTATCCAAATAAAAATATAACCGATAATACATACCAGCAGATTGAACGTCTCTTAACCCGATGTGACAATGGACAGCTGGAAGTAATACTTGCCACCACCAAAGCATTGTTATCCATGAATGGGACCTCCTCCAAATCAGAACAATAAGTAATATTTCGATCAAATAGACCCCCTTTTCTGATCTGGCTCGGCGGCACGATCTTGAACTCTGTTTCATCCTGCCGTCGAACTTCCCCCACATATAAAAGGCTCATTTCTGCACCTGGACTTCTGTGCAAGAATGAGCCTGTCTATATCTATTTATTTCCCTAGCTCAATGGCACTAATCTGAACCCTGTCCTCAGACTTTAAAGGAGGCCACCGTCTGGTTCAAGAGTTCACTCAGCCGGAACAACTCTTCCATCTTCTCCAGTACTGCATTGGAATTTTCATTGGAACTCTGGGCAGACTGTTCCATGCCCTGCATATACACCGCGATCTCCCCCACCAGGGCAGCGATGGACCGGAGCGACGCATTGATGCCCTCCATGCTGGCGCTCATCTGCCTGGAAGCAGTCCCCAGATCACCGGAGATCCCACTGTAAAATACAGCATCCTGTTTATACATTCTCGCCAGCTCCGTCATGCCTTGATAGTCCTTCATTACCTTTTCATTCATAAATTCTAATACTTCCCTGGACCTGCCGGACAGCACATTTACATTTTGCACCACATCCTCTGTCACCTGCCGGATCTTATCCACAGCTTCTCTGGAATTGTCCGCCAGCTGCCGGATCTCATCTGCCACCACGGCAAATCCCTTCCCCGCTTCTCCGGCTCTCGCCGCCTCAATGGAGGCATTCAGCGCCAGAAGGTTCGTCTGGGAACTAATGGAAAGGATTTCCTCAGTCAGCGTATCAATGTCCCGTACCCTCTGGCTGTCCGCAATGGCTTTTTCCAGTTCGGTCTTCGTCTCACTGTAAAGAGAAACCGCTTCTCTCTCCGATCTTTCTGAATTTTCATGCTGCTTTCCAGCGCGGCTCATGATATCACTTGACTGCTCTGCCGCCTCCCCGGCTTTCTTTGCCACATCTTCAACTAAAATACCTAATTCCTGTCCTGTAACCTTTATATTTTCTGCCAGTTCATTTGCCTCGGTGGTCTGCTTCATTACCTGCACCACGGAATTTAGGATGTCAGATATCCCCTGGGACAGCACTGCCATCTCCGTAGACGTTCCCTCCGCAATGGTTCCTATGCTCTCTGCTTCCTCTTTCGTATTGAGAATAATGCCCCGGATCTGCTGTTTTACCTCCGACGTCGCCTTGCGGATCTGCTCTGTCTCATCCTTATATTCTTTTGGAATTCCTTTTTCACTAACTATATTTTCTGAAAAATCTCCTGAGGCAAACTGCTTTAACATCTGCACCGGAGCCAGCATCCTGCCGATCAGCCCTGCCATAAACACCGTGACAAGAGCGATGACCACCAGCGCCACCACGATCGCCACTACTAGCATGGCTGTCAGGGAACTTAAGACATTGGCAGTCGGTACCACCACACCCAGTTTCCAGCTGCTGCCCTCTATGACTGAAACCGCAAAATAGCACTCCCTGCCATCGTAGTCCTCTCTCTTTACTACACCATGTTCCGTGTCTCCCATCAGATCAGACAGTCCAGGCATGATATCCGCCACTTTCACCGCGCTGTCCTCTTTCGGCTCATAATCTTTGTTTTTGTGGGCCACATACTGCCCGCTGCTGTCCGCCAGAAACCCGTATACACCCTCTTCGTAATTAATGCTTCCGGTCAGATCCGTTACAGTACCCAGCGTCACATCCAGACCAATAACTGCTGCCAGCTCTCCTTCTATGTAAACAGGTGATGCGATAGTGGTACACATCTGATTGGTGAGAACATCCCAATAGGGGTCTGTTACGATGGTGGCCTTTTTTTCCGCCGCCTGCTGATACCATCCGCGCTGTACCGGATCATATCCATCGGGTATTTCTGCATCCTGGTTGGACTGGATGAACTTGCTGTCCCTTGTTCCGCAATACAGATTTAAAAGCTCTTCTCTGCCCTCTGAATAAGTGTCCATCACAGACTGGATAAAAGCATCCTCCGTATTTCCCGCCGCTTCTAAGCTGTTGGATGCTCCCTCTGCCAGCATCTTCTCATTCTCAATCCATGTATTGATCTCTTCCGCATAACGGGCAGCATTTAGCTGTACAGCCTCCGTCTGATTCCGGATCAGGTGCCTCCCTGCCACAATGACAATTCCCACCGTGGTCAGGATAATACTTACAGCAACGATAAATATAACGCTGATCGTCAATTTTCCTTTAATCGTTTTCCTCATAACCTCTCTCCATTTCTATTTAATTCACTGGTTCTTTGGCAGGTTCAACAGAATTCTGGCAATAAACATACCATTCTCTATCGAAAACTCCGCCTCCCCATGATAATAAGATACTACCTTTAACACACTGGATATCCCGAGACCCCGGTCTGACACCGGCACCCCGTTTTTCAATCTTACGTCCTCCCCGCAGGTATTCCTGCACTGAACCACAATTTTTTTTCCTTTGCAGGTGACCTGAATATGGATTTTGTTTTCTGGCAAATGAGAAGCCATACAGCCATGGATCGCATTTTCAAATATATTGGCAATGATCACCACAAGATCCGTATCCCGGACAGCAATATCCCCTGGTACCTGAGCCTGCATGGTCACCTCGATATCTTCCTTTTTCGCCCGCCTGGCATAGACGGTCAGAATATTGCTGATAATCTCATTCCCACAGATACACTCTGTCTCCCGGTTCTCTACATCTTCCTTGTACTGCTTCACATAAGCAAGCAGTTTATCGGTCTCCCCGTTCCGGATATATTCTTCGATCAGAAGACAGTGATGGCGGATATCATGCCGGATCCTCGCCGCCTGCTCTTTTGACTCGTTCATCAGCTCCAGCTGACGGTAAATAAAACGCTCATTGGTTTCCAACAGCTCCTTCTCCACATGATAACGCCATTCCTTTCCTCTGTGCAGATAAAGCTGGAAAACCGTATACTGAATGATACCTGCCATAAAAAACAACAGTACTGTCCTGATCACATGAAACATGGAAAAATCATGCCTTCCCGGCCAGAATGCAGCAATAGCAGCGATCAGGATCGAAAGGACTACGGTGACACTGCTAAACCAGTCCATCTCCTCCCGCAGATAATCAATCCCCTCCAGAAAACTTCTGCGGACCTTAACGGCGATCAGAAAAAGAATCACTACAGTCATTACCAAACGGATTAAAATATCTGCCCACATATCCTCCCCAAACCAGATACGCGAGGCATCAATGCCACAAAAAACCGTCAGGGAAAGAAGATAAAATCCAATCGTCAGTTTATATAACGAAAGATATAAAGTATCCCGGCTCATCTTCACGCAGAAGATTCCCATTAGCGGCAACAAAAGCATGCCGGCAAACCTCACAAAATTTTCTTTGTCAGCCAGATACCATAAGCTGAAACAGACTACCGCCGCCAGGCCAAACAGGACATAGCACCAAATCGTTTTTTTCATGGACATCCTGGGACGATCCAGCAGCAGAAATACTGCCATCATCAGTCCTGCCCCCATAACATTACGCAGGGCCGCCACCCAGATAGAACCTCCTAACATCTCTTCCTCCATTCCAAAATACCAGAACAAAAACCAGCACTTCTACGTACTGGTTTTATTTTAATAGAAATCAATTTGTCTTAAAAGCACCATGGTACAAACTGCACTTTTAGGGGAACCATTTGCAGACCGAGATCATTGCCTGTCCTCACAATCCTCACAATAATATCCAAAATAACTCTCTCTCAACGGATGGTATGATCCTCTGGGAAGATAGATCTTATCCCCGTTATCCAGTTGCAGTTCCCTCGTATTCAGGCTGTTTACATGTTCCAGATTGACAATATAGCTCATGCCTGCCTTTACAAACTCCGGACTGCTGGCAAGCATATCATAAATCTTTGCCATGGTCATCCGCACCAGAAGCTGACTCCCGTCCGCCAGGTATATGCACTGGCTCTTTTTCTGCGCCTCACAAAATACAATATCTGGCACAAACACCTTATGGATCCTGTTTCCCACCTGTAGCGACAGATATTTTTTCTGTTTCCTGCCCAACTTATCAAATATCCTGTCAAGAACGGGAAACAATTCCTTTTCCTTAACCGGCTTGACAAAATACTGGACAGCATCCACACGAAATGCCTCCAGTGCAAAGTCCTTAGATGTGGTCACAAAAATGATCCTGCATCCGTTTCCCATCCTGCGGAGTTCTTTCACCACATCTATGCCCAGTCTATCCGGCAGATAAATGTCCATAAATAACAGATCCGGCACATATTCTTTTTTCTGTACTTTCTGGAGCATTTCTTCCGCATCTGTAAATCTCTGAACAGAAAAATCACATGTTTTATGTTGTTTTCGGTATGCCTCTAATATATTTTCTTCTTTATCTAATTCCACTATCTCATCATCACAAAGTGCAATACGATACATTATCCATACCCCTCTTATTGTGTTTTACATATAAATATATATCATATTTTTATAAGAACTTCAAGACATGATATAAAATTAGCAGCCAATACCAAAAAGGAGTGCATTTTCTCCATTACCAGAGATTCAAATGCACTCCTTTATCCTATTCCTGACAAACCAATCAGTACTGCTCCAGAATACTGCGGAAATTTCTCATATTTTCTTCTACATCCCCATGGAAAACCTTGGTGCCAGCAACGATCACATTGGCTCCGGCGTCCAGAACTTCCCTGACATTTTCCAGGTCCACCCCACCGTCCACTTCGATATCCACATCCAGATCATGTTCCTCTATGTACTGACGCAGGCGGAGGATTTTATCAAAGGTATCCCTCCGGATCTTCTGTCCGCCATAGCCGGGTTCCACCGTCATGACCAATACCATATATACCTTGGGAAGGATGTCCAGTATGGTATCAATGTCTGTTCGGGGCTTTATGGATACCGCTGCCTTCTTTCCATAATTATGTATCTCATCGATGGTAGCCTCCAGATCCTCGCAGGCCTCCACATGAACCGTGATCCCATCCGCTCCCGCTTCTGCAAAATCCCGGATATAACGTATGGGTTCATGAACCATCAGATGGACATCAAAAAAAGTATCCACACATTTACGTATTCCCTCTACAACCGGCACACCAAAAGAAATATTCTGTACAAACATGCCATCCATGATATCAATATGTATATAGTCTGCCCCTGCCTGGCTCACCGCAGCAAGCTCCTCCCCAAACCTGGATACATCTGCGGCAAGAATCGACGGTGATATTTTGTAAACCATAAAAATACCTGACCTTTCATTTAGTTGTATTTACGCCTTTCCCACTCCTTCAGCTCCTCGTACATCTGCACGTAGTTTTCATAGCGCACCGGACTGATCTGGTCCTGGTCCAATGCTTCCTTGACCTTACAGTCTGGCTCATGGGTATGGGTACATCCCATAAAACGGCAGCCGCCCTCATACGGGGCAAACTCCGTAAAGTACTTCCTAAGTTCTTCCTTCTCCATTTCGGGAACCCGCAGGGAACTGAATCCTGGTGTGTCAAACAGATAAGTCCCCTCTCCCACACAAAAAAGTTCGGAGTGCCTCGTAGTATGCTTTCCCCTTCCGATCTTTTCGCTGACCTCCCCGGTCTGGGAAGCGGCCTCTGGAAAAATCTGATTAAGTATACTGGATTTTCCAACCCCGGAAGGTCCCGCCAGAACGCTTGTCCTGCCCTCAAGCAAATGGTGGATCTGATCCATGCCGATATTCTCCCGGCTACTGACAAAAAGCACTTTGCTGGCACACTTTTCATATGCTGCCAGCAGCTGCACTTCCTCTTTCTTCGTAACAATATCTAACTTATTAAAACAGATGGCGGTGTCAATGCCCTGCATCTCCATCATCACCAGAAAACGGTCCAGAAGATTCAGATTAGGCTGCGGCTCTGCCATGGCAAATATGATCAGTGCCTGATCGATATTTGCCACCTCCGGCCGGATAAGCCTGTTTTTTCTTGGCAAGATCTTTTGGATATTTCCCAGCCCCTTCTCCTCCGAAGTGGCCTGAATCACAACATTATCACCGACAAGGGGCTTAATCTTATCTTTTCGGAAAATCCCCTTTGCCCTGCACTCATAAAGCTTCTCTCCGGTCTCTGTGAAACAGTTCACATAGTAGAAACCAGCGATGCCTTTTACAATCTTTCCCTCTAATTCCATCAGCCGGCAACCCTCTTCAAAGTAACGTTATAGGTCGCTACCAGGGAACCATCACGATACACGCTCAAGGTAGCAGCACCAGCATTTTCACCTTCCACCTCTAACTGGAATGGGAAATTGTGATAGCTCATTGTAGCTGTCTTTACGACTTTATCCTGACCGTCCTGGGTAAGCACAAACTTAAATTCTGCTGACGGATCTGTCTCATACTCGAAAGGATTGTTGATGGTGACAGACCCCTTATATACATAGGTCTGCTCTTCCCCAAGACTGAGAGTTATATCTACAGTGGTTCCTTCTTCCACCTGTTTGCCTGCGGCAACACTCTGTACACATACACGGTTTTTCTGAGTCGAGGAATAATTCTTCGTCTCATTTCCATAAACCAGCCCAGCTGCCTTAAGGGCCGCCTTGGCCTCACTCCTGGTTTTGCCGATAAGATTCGGAACTTTGGTAAATTTGGTTTCCTCACCCTTGCTGGGGTAAATCGTAATAGTAGCGCCTTTCTCAGCCTTTTTCCCAGCTGCCGGGTCTGTATATGCCACTTTTCCGACCTCTTCGCTGCTATATACATCTGCCCCCTGTTTCACAGAAAATCCCTGTTCCTGGAGCGCCGTAATGGCATCGGTAATGGTTTTTCCACTGGTTTCCGGAACGCTGATCTTCTCCTCACCGGTGCTGACTACGAGGGTCACGGTACTTCCAGCAGCTACCTTAGATCCCGCTGCGGGCTCAGTCCGGATCACCTTATCCTTATCCACATCATCCGAGGCTTCTTCTTCAATCTCATACTTTATATCTTCATTGCCCAGCTCCACGATCACGCTGTCCTTCAGCTGATCTGCAAAATCAGGAAGAACATAATCCCCGGTTTCTTCTGCACCAGGTGTAGGTGAAGCCGTTACTTTAGCTTTATTATCTTCATTTTTTTCATCGCCGCCGGAACTGCCCCAGAGTCCGATAAACCGTCCCAGCATATAGATCACCACCAGGCCGATGATGATCGCCACAGCAATACTTCCAAAAACAAGGGCCTTTTCCAGTTTTGGATCCACATCAGATTTGCTCTCTTCTTCTTCCTCCGGCTCTACATCCTGCGCTCCGTAATCTTCCGCTGGCGTCATACCTGTTCTGGAAGCATTTTTCAAAGTATTCACATCATCCTTTGACATAAAAATGGTTCCTCCATTCTCATACAGACTACCAATGACACCATAATCCCCACTGGGATCCTGCAAAAACATCTTGAGATCTGCAATAAGGTCTGCAGCACTGATATAGCGGAGTTCCGTCTTCTTCTGCATACATTTATTTACAATATTACTTAATCCTCTTGGAATGGTAGCATCCATCGCTGCCAGAGGTGTAGCATCATCCTGGATATGAGAGAGGGCGATCGCCACTGCGCTCTCTCCAGTAAAGGGAAGGGTCCCGCTGATCATCTCATACATAGTGACGCCAAGGGAATAAATATCGCTCTTTTCATCGCTGTATCCCCCCCTTGCCTGCTCTGGGGAAATGTAATGGACCGACCCCATGGCGTTGGCAGTAATGGTGTTGGAACTTGCCGCCTTGGCAATTCCGAAATCACTAAGCTTCGCGGTGCCGTCACGGGCAATCAGTATATTCTGAGGCTTGATGTCCCTATGAATGATATTATGCCGATGGGCAGCATCCAGACCATTGGCGATCTGCAGGGATATCCCAACTGCCTCTTTTACAGTAAGTTTTCCTTTTTCTTCAATATATTTTTTCAGCGTTATACCATCGATCAGCTCCATGACAATATAATACATGCCATTTTCTTCACCTACATCATAGATGCTGACAATATTCGGATGTGATATGCAGGCAACTGCCTGAGCTTCTCCACGGAATTTCGTAACAAATTTGGTATCTTCACTGTATTCCTGTTTCAGGATCTTTATGGCAACAAACCGGTTGAGACGATGGCATTTGGCACGAAATACATCTGCCATTCCACCAGAGCCGACTTTTTCCACGATCTCGTATCTGTCACCGATTATGGTTCCTACACTTACCAAAACAATTCCTCCATTCTCTATTCTAAGCGTTCACAAATGGACACCCTTCTATACCTGGATCAAAACAACGCTGATATTGTCTTTCCCACCGGCTTCATTTGCCGCTTTTACCAGCTGTTTTCCTGCTTCTCCCATATTTTCTCTATTGCTCCTGATGATCCTCTCGATCTTTTCATCTTCAAGCATATTGGATAATCCATCTGAACACAACAAAAGCACGTCCCCCTCGTCCACTTCGATTTCAAAGCAATCTGCCTTCACTTCGCTGTTTGTACCAAGAGCCCGCGTTATAATATTTTTATTGGGATGTGTACGCATATCCTCCTTGAGGAGTTTTCCTGACTGGACCATCTCTTCCACAAGAGAATGGTCGATCGTGACCTGTCTGAACGTATCTTTGTACACATACAGCCTTGAATCACCTACATTTACAATATAGGCGGTATCTCCCAACACCACAGCAGCAACTATCGTCGTCCCCATTCCATTCAGTGCCTTTTCACTGAGGGAAGCCTGGAAAACCTTTTCATTGGCAGCCGCCACCGCCTGCTCAAAGATTCCGATCGGTGTCACTTTTGTACTTTGTTCAATCTGTGAGACAACTTCCTCTACACACATCCGTGAGGCGGTGTCTCCCGCATTGTGGCCTCCCATACCGTCAGCCACAATAAACAGATTCGGGAAACTACCAACCGCATTCTCTTCACAAAACACATAATCCTGGTTGGTGTTTCTGGTGCGTCCCTTATCTGTCATAGAAAATGTTTGCACAGTTTGACCTCCTTAGTCAGAGTTAGTCTGTTCCATAAAGTTATTACGCAACTGACCACAGGCAGCATCGATATCACTCCCCATCTCTCTTCTTATAGTAACATTTATTCGATTTTTTTCAAGTATTATTTTAAAATCTCTTATGTTTTCTTCTCTGGAACGTCTGGTTTTCCGCTCCTTTACCTCATTCAAAGGAATGAGATTGATATGGCAGTTCATGCCGCGGCAGCGCCTGGCAAGCTCGAGAGCATGCTCCCTGCCGTCATTTACCCCGTCGATCATGCTGTATTCAAAAGTAATACGCCGTCCTGTATAATCAATATATTCGCGGCACACAGAAAAAATTTCCTTAATGGAATATTTATTCGCCACTGGCATCGTCTGGCGCCGGATCTCGTCATTAGGCGCGTGGAGGCTGACAGCCAGGGTGATCTGCAGTTTTTCTTTCATCAGACGCCGGATCTGGTCCACCAGGCCGCAGGTGGAAACAGTGATGCTCCGCTGACTGATATGGATCCCTCTCTCTGCGGACACCAGATGGATAAACCGAAGCAGGTTGTCATAATTATCGAGGGGTTCCCCCATTCCCATCACAATGACGTTAGATACCCTCTGCCCCGTTTCATTCTGGATCTCATAGATCTGGGAGAGCATCTCCCCAGCGGTCAGGTTCCTTGCCAGTCCTGTGAGAGTGGAGGCACAAAAGCTGCAGCCCATCCGGCATCCCACCTGGGATGAGATACACACGCTGTTTCCATGATGGTACTTCATCCATACACTCTCCACCAGATTTCCGTCTGACAGTGAAAAGAGATATTTGGCAGTATCCTGATCCCTGGAAACCTGTTTCTTCCTGATCTGCACCCCGGAGATCTCATGCTCCAGCGCCAAATTCTCCACAAATTTCCTGGGAAGGTTGCTGATGCCGGCAAAATCCGAAACCTGTCTGCCATGGACCCACTCAAAGAGCTGCTTTCCGCGGAAGGGCTTCTCTCCAGACTGTTCCGCCAGACAGATCATTTCCTGTTCCGTATAGCTTCTTAAATCAAATTGTTTCATTTCCTTTTCCATTCCAAAACATTGGTTATTTATTTGATAAACTTTGCCACAAAAAATCCATTTCCTTCGTGGATTCCCGGCAGTATCTGCATCATTCCCTGTGCTGTCATTTTATTTCTCAGCTCTTCTGGAAGATCCCCGTCCAGGGGCACCAGACGCAGGGACAGCTCCTCTGCGATCCAGCGAGCATTCTCTTCATTTTCTGCGGGATTCACCGTACAGGTACTGTAAATTAGTATCCCTCCCGGTTTGAGTGCCCTCACAGCCCCCCGCAGGATCTCCCGCTGCAGCTTCTGCAGCTCCGGCGCATTTTGTACTGCCATGTAACGGATCTCCGGTTTTCTGCCGATCACACCAATCCCGGAACAGGGGACGTCGGCGATCACCACATCGGCCCTTTCTTCCCATTCTGGATCCGCTGCCCTGCCGTCCCAGAGCTTGATCTCTATGTTCTCTGCCTTTAACCGCTGTACATTTTCCCGAATGCGCTGCAACTTATATTCTGAGACATCTCTGGCGCTGACCACACCAGTCCCTTCCAGCAGGTCCGCCGCATGTAGCGCCTTTCCACCAGGGCTGCTGCACACGTCTATCACGGAATCACCCGGACGGATGCCGGAAACCATCACCGGGAGCATGGAACTTTCGTCCTGAATCATAAAATGCCCTTCTGCAAAGCCGGGTAGCTCTTCCACCCGTTCCACGCCGGACAATCGGAAGGCATGTCTGGCATAGGGGCAGGGAACCGTCTGAATTCCCGCTTTCATAAGATTGTCTAGAACCTGGCTGGTACTGGCATTTGAAGTCTGGACACGGATCGTCAACGGATTTTCTGCCTCAAAGGAGGCCAGAATTTTCTCCGCCGTCTTTTTTCCATAAGCTTCTGTCAGCAACTTGGCCAGCTCCTCCGGTACAGAATAGATAAATGCCAGCTTTTCTGTCTCTCTTCGGCACTTTTCCAGAATCCCCCGGCAAAGCTCTGCTTTATCTGCCCGCGCCACATTGCGGAGCACTCCGTTGACAAAACCCGCCAGGCCCTGGAAATTCTTCTTCTTTGCCAGTTTTACCATTTCATTACAGGTGGCTGACACCGGGACAGAATCCATATACCAGAGCTCATAAATGCCCATGCGCAGTATCGAGCGGATCACTGGTTTCAGCCGCACCGCCGGAGTTTTAGAAAAATGGTCAATGACGCGGTCTGAGGCTGCTGCCCGTTCTATCGTCCCATAAGACGCTCTCCGTATAAACCCTTTCTCCTGTCCACTCCATCTTCTGGAAGAGCCCTGTTCTGCCACACGGTGAAACCAGTCGTCGCTATGGCCTTTTTCTTCCAATGTTCCATAAACAATATCAAAGACTGCTCTTCTCACAAGGTCTCTCCATTCTGTATCTTCATCCCCCGCAGGAAATCACCGGCAGACATCCGCTTTTTCCCTTCCAGCTGGATCTCCAGCAGCCGGAGAAGTCCGTCACCGGTCTGGATGCTGAAACTGTCCTTTTCCACCTCTGCCACGGATCCTGGCGCCAGGTCCGTATTTTCCGGTACCACCTCAGCCCGCCAGATCTTTAACATTTTTCCCCGGAATTCCGTGTAAGCACTGGGCCAGGAATTCAGCCCTCTGACGTACCGCTCCAGTTTTTCTGCCTTCCAGCAGAAATCCAGCCTGCCAAGCTCCTTCGTGAGCATTTTGGCATAGGTGCTTTCCTCATCCTTCTGCGTAACAGGCTCCAGCGTCCCCTGCTCTGCCCGCTCCAGTGTCTCCAGCAAAAGGGGGCCTCCCATCTCAGAAAGCTTTTCAAACAAGCTCTCTCCCGTCTCTTCTGCCGTCAGTGGGATCTCCTTTTTCAGCAGCATGTCCCCGGTATCAAGACCTTCGTCCATCTGCATCGTCGTGATGCCAGTGGCAGCATCCCCCTCCAGAATAGACCACTGGATCGGAGCCGCCCCCCGCCATCTTGGCAGCAAAGATGCATGGACATTGATGCAGCCATAAGCAGGCATTTCCAATATTTCTTTGGAGAGAATCTGGCCAAATGCTACAACCACGATCACATCACAGGAAATCCCCCGCAGGGTCTCCACAAATTCAGGATCTTTTACCTTTGTGGGCGTGTACACTGGAATATCATGTTCCAGCGCCACCTTTTTGACTGGGGTAAAACTCAGACTGCCGCTGCGCCCTCTCGCCTTATCCGGCTGGGTCACCACTGCTGTGACCCGGTGCCCTTCTGAACCGATCAGTGCCTTCAGGACCGGAACAGCAAAATCCGGCGTCCCCATAAATATAACGTCCATCTGTGTCCTCCTTATTCCTCTGCCTCACCGACATCTACCAGTTCCCCTTCTACTTTATCCACATAGAGCTGACCGTCCAAATGCTCGATCTCATGGATCAGCGCCCTTGCCAGCAGTTCCTCTCCCTCGATCTCAAATTCCTGCATAGTTTCATCAATGGCACGCACCCGAACCACATTCGGTCTCGTGACAATCCCTGCCTTCCCAGGAACACTGAGGCATCCCTCACTGCCCCGCTGCTCTCCCTCAGTATGAATGATCTCGGGATTTACAAGGACAATAGGGCTGTCCTGCTCCGCCGTCACATCAATCACCGCGATGCGTTTCAGGATGCCAACCTGAGGCGCAGCCAGCCCCACTCCATCTGCCTCATACATCGTCTCCAGCATGTCATCGATCAATTCTCTGGTTTTTTCCGTGATCTCTTTTACTTCTTTTGCTTTCTTATACAGAATATCATCGCCAATTTCGCGTATATTTCTCAGCGCCATGATTTTTCCTCCATTCATTCTGAATACACCCCATCAATCCACTTCATACTGGATATAACAGGCATATTTCTTTTTCTCAGACTCCTGCTCCACCCAGGTTTTTACGACCTCGATCTGCGCAAGCTCTCCAGTTTTTACATAAAAAGTAAAACCATATTGGTCCTTTCTTTTCTTTCCCCCATCGCCGGCAGGACCCACCACCGAAGCCAGACTGCCGAACTTTTTCCTGACAGCATCCGCAAGCTCCTTAACACATGCCATCCCCTTTTCCCGGTCCTCTGAAAAGATACGGACCGTAAGCATGGAAAAATAGGGAGGATAGCTTAACATACGCCGGTATGCCAGTTCATTTTCATAAAATATCTCTGCATCCTGGGCGGCCACGCTCTGGATCACATAGTGATCCGGGCGGTAGGTCTGAATAACCACTTCTCCCCGTTTCTGCCCTCTTCCCGCTCTTCCGCTGGCCTGCATAAGCAGCTGAAAGGTTCTCTCACTGCTGCGGTAATCGTTTTCAAACATGCTCATGTCCGCCGCCAGTGCCGCCACCAGAGTTACATTGGGAAAGTCATGCCCCTTCACGATCATCTGGGTTCCAATGAGAATATCCGCCTTTCCTTCCCGGAATCCGGACAAAACAGATTCGTGGCCATGCTTCCCGGAAGTGGTGTCTGCATCCATCCGCAGAACCTTCGCCATCGGAAACTGCCGCTGGAGCATCTCTTCCACCTTCTGGGTTCCCAGACCAAATGCTGCGATATACGGAGATCCGCATTCCGGACACCTCTCCGGCATCCTCACCGCGTGTCCGCAGTAGTGGCAGACCAGTGTATCCACCTCACCCAAATGGTTTTTATGTGCCGTCATGGATACATCACAATGAGGACATTGTAACACATTTCCGCAATTTCTACAAGAAACAAAGCCCGCATACCCTCTCCGGTTGATAAAAAGCATGATCTGTTCTTTTTTTTCCAGACGGTCCAGGATCTTCTGCCGTAGGATACGGCTGAACACCGAACGGTTTTTTTCCCTTAACTCCTGTCTGAGATCTACCACATGGATATCTGGCAGAAGGGCGTCTCCGGCACGCCTGGTGAGCCGGTACTCTTTATATCTGCCTTCCTTTGCCATCAGATAACTTTTTACCGAGGGCGTCGCCGAACCAAAGATCACACTGGCTCCTGTCTGACTGGCGCGGAACAGCGCCACTTCATCGCTGTGATAGCGGGGAACTCCCTCACTGATGTAGCTGTTTTCATGCTCCTCGTCCAGGATAATAGCTCCCAGCCTTTCAAAAGGAGTAAACAATGCCGATCTGGGGCCGATCATGATGTCCAGTTCTCCCATCCTGGCCCTCTCATACTGATCGTAGCGCTCCCCCTCTGAGAGCCTGGAATGAATGACAGAGACCCGTTCACCAAATGCCTGGCGAAACCGGGATACCGTCTGGAAGGTCAAGGCGATCTCTGGGATCAATACTATTGCCTGCTTTCCCTCCGCCAGTACGGTCTCTAAAAAACGAATAAACACCTCCGTTTTTCCGCTTCCAGTAATGCCATACAGAAGATATGGCCTCCGCAGACCACTTTGGTACTCTTGGGCAAAATCCTCCACGATCTCTCTCTGCTCTGTATTCAACACCCTGGAGGTCTCCGGCTCCTGCCTGGCAGTTTCCAGATCCAGCGGATTCCGGTACTTTTTCTCTCTGGTCACAGTAAGGATCCCTTCCTTAACAAGACTATCGATCACCGGCTTTTTTACCTGGTATTGACGGTCTGCCTGTCTCCTCGTCATCGTGCCTCCCTCGGCAAGCAGCCCCCGGATCAGCCGCACTTTCGCCACATAGTGCTTCCGCTCGTATTCGTGGAGGATATCCATGACGGATCTTTCATCCATAGCAAAATTAAGCCAGTGTTCCTCCACTGACTTAATCTTTTTCCGGACAGGCAGAACGGTCTTTAGCGCCTCATTCATCGTGGAGCCATACCGGTCCCTGATAAATCCAGCAAGAGCCAGCAACTGCCCCTCCACCGGCACCTGTTTCTGCTCCACCTTCAGGATATCTTTGATCCGGTTCACATCAAAGGCCGGCTGTTCCGTCAGATTCACCACAAAACCATGAAGCATCCGGTTCCCCCGCCCAAAGGGTACCTGGACAGGTGTCCCGATCACCACCAATTCCTCCATCCATTCCGGGATATGATACTGGTAGATCTTATCCAATGCTTCCACACTGATATCTACGATTATATCTGCGTACACTACATCACTACCTTTTTCACCACTTCATCCATGTGCATTCCGCGGGATCCCTTCACTAACACCCAGTCCCCCGGCTGCGCCAGCTGTCTGACGAATTCCGCTGCTTCTTCGTTGTTGCTGCATATTCTGGTTGGAATATCCGAACCGCTCTCTACCTGACGGCAGATAAAGGCAGCTCCTTCCCCCACCGTTATGACATAGGAAAGTTTTTTACCCTTCCCCGCCTCCTGGATAATATGATCACCGATGCCTCGGTGCAAGCTCTCCTTCTGCTCTCCCAGCTCCAGTACGTCCCCAAGGACCACGATCTTCCTGCCCTCTGCGCCATAATCAAACAGGGCATCGATATTGCTGTTAATGGAATCCGGACTGGCATTATACGTATCATCGATCAAATGGTAACCGTGACAGTCCAGGCGTTCTCCCCGCATAGAAAAAGGACGGTACTGTCTCAGCGCCTCCAGCGCCTGATCCATCTCCACGCCAAACTGCTCTCCCAGAGCCAGTGCCACCACTGCGTTACTGACATTATGTCCTCCCATTACCGACAGCTCCACATTGCAGTCCTCTCTCCCATGATACCGAAAGGACTGTCCACTCTCTGTGACCTGGATATCCTTCGCCTGAATCTGGCAGCTTGGCTCCGTTCCATAAAAAATGGACTCACAGCCGCCAGCGCATAACTCATAGGGTATATGTTCCCTGGCCAGCGCCGGAAGATCCCCATTTCCACAGATATAACACATTCCGCCATGGGAACTTCCCACATATTTGACAATATGCCCCTTTTCAAAGGCGATGGCCTCTCTGCTGCCCAGATTGCCAATATGGGATACACCGATATTGGTCACCACTGCCGTCTGGGGCCTGGCAATCTCCACCAGCCTTGCCATCTCCCCAGGCATACTCATCCCCATCTCAAAGACAGCGATCTCCGTATCTTTTTCAATGTGAAACATCATCTGCGCCACGCCGATCTGGCTGTTGAGGTTCCCAATGGTCTTCAACAGATTGTATTTTGTGGCAAGCACGGCGCTTACCATTTCTTTCGTAGTTGTTTTCCCAACACTTCCTGTTATGCCTATGACTGGAATATCAAACTGCTGGCGGTACCATCCTGCCAGTTTCTGAAAAGCTGCCAGGGTATCCTCCACCCAGACTATGGCAGCTCCAGACAGACCTTCTGCCCCGTCAGCCGCTTCCCGCTTAGAGGTAAGGGCTGCTGCCCCTGCCTGAAGCACTTGTGGAATAAACCGATGGGCATCGATCCGCTCCCCGATAATGGGAACAAACAATGTCCCCTCTCCCGCCAGCCTCGAATCCGTTACCACATCGGTAACAACTCTCTGTGGATCACCCCAGAGAAGTTCTCCGCCAGTAGCACAAACCACGTCTTTGATACAAAATGATAACATACTTTCCCCTTTATTTTGCTGCGATCACATCTGCCATGTCAAACCGACCATTCTTCTTTCCCGTCAGGAATTTCGCCGCCGCCACAGCCCCTTTGGCAAACACAGCTTTGCTGTAAGCCGTATGGGAGAAGGTAATCACCTCATCCTCTCCAGCAAAGATCACATCGTGTTCTCCCACAATGGTGCCACCGCGGACGGAACTGATCCCCAGCTCTTTTTTTCCTCGTTTCTCCCGCCGCTGGGACCGGTCATAAATATATTCATATTGACCATCCATCGCCTCATTTACAGAGTCAGCCAGGGCAAGCGCTGTTCCCGAAGGGGCATCTAATTTTTGGTTATGATGTTTTTCCACGATCTCGATATCAAAGCCCTCTGGTGCAAACACCTTCGCCGCTTTCCTGATGAGATGGAGCAGCGTATTGACGCCGAGAGACATGTTGGCAGCTTTAAGTACTGCTATTTTCTCAGCTGCTCCTTCGATCTTTTCCAGCTGGGCCTCATCATAACCGGTGGTGCAAAGTATTGCCGGAAGTCCTTTATCCTCACAATAAGAGAGCACATCATCCAGAATCTTAGTTGTAGAAAAATCAATTAGAGCATCCGCCTCCACATCACAGTCGAGAATGGAAGAAAATACTGGATAGTCATTTCTCCCATCATCCGCAATATCTATCCCTGCCACGATCTGGGCTTCTTCATCCTTCGCCACAAGGTCTGTGATCATTTTTCCCATGGCACCATTGCAACCGCTCATTATTATCCTTGTCATGTCGTACATCCTTTCCTAAAGAATTTTATGAAATCGTTACACTAATGATCATATGATCCCTGCTTTCTTCATCTCATCCGCCAGTCTTGCAGCATTCTTCTCTTCCATCTCCGTCAGAGGAGCCCGCAGAGATCCCACTTCCATTCCCATCAGATTCATCGCTTTTTTCACTGGAATGGGGTTTACCTCACAGAACAGAGCCCCAATCAGGTCAAAATAGGACAGCTGCATATCCATACTCTTTTTGGTATCGCCTGCCAGAAATGCCGCCACCATTTCATGGGTCTGCCGTGGAAGAATATTAGACAGCACAGAGATAACTCCCTTTCCTCCCAGGGATACCACCGGTACGATCTGATCGTCATTGCCAGAATAAAGATCTACCTCAACCCCCTCTTTTTTTGCCAGGGCAAGTACATTTGCCACTTCTGAAATATCACCAGTAGCATCCTTTACGCCGACGATGTTCTTGACGTCACGGCACAAATCCACTACAGTCTCCGGCAAGATCTTAACACCAGTTCTTCCTGGTATATTGTAAAGAAGAATCGGTATGTTTACAGAATCCGCCACTTGGATGAAGTGAGATTTCAACCCGTTCTGTGTACACTTATTGTAATATGGCGTCACAAGAAGTAATCCGTCTGCTCCCGCCTTCTCTGCCTCCTGGGAAAGATAAACAGCCGTCGCAGTACAGTTTGAACCGGTTCCTGCAATCACGGGAATCCTCTTATCTGCCACCTCACAGCAGAACCGGATACACTCAATATGTTCCTCGTGGCTCAGTGTGGATGCCTCACCAGTAGTTCCGCAGATTATGATGGCATCGGTCTGATTTTTAATCTGAAATTCAATAATTTCTCTCATCTTCTCATAATTTACCGAACCATCGGCATTCATCGGAGTAATCAGCGCTACTCCAGCTCCTGTAAAAATTGACATACTTTTTTCCTCCTTACATTTTTACGAAAAAGAAGCGACACTCCCAATCAATGGAAATGCCGCAAAAATTCGATCACATTCTGTAGCACTCCATCTTAAAAGATGACAGTCATATACTTATTCAGCATATGCCCAGGCAGACAGTCTCAGGTACCTGTCCCCTTCGGCAGACTTTCCTTTCATTTACCATCATCTATGTAACCTGACACATCCGGAAAACTACTGATAAAGCCCGCGCCTCTACTCTTTTTTATTCACTTGTTATTCATCATACCACTAATGGAGATACCCGTCAATACCAATTATCGTATTTCTGATACTTCGTCCACATACGCCCGGATCTGATCCGGAAGCTTGGCCCCAGTAATGATCAGTTTTTTGTAATCTCCCTGTATCCGTATGAGATCCTCCACATCATTCTCGGTGATTATTTTGAGATCGATCAATCCCAGCAGTTCATCCAGGATGATAACATCACTCTCTCCGGTCTCCAGCACTTTTTTGGAAAAATTAAAACCATTTAATATGTTATGTTTTTCTTCCCGTTTCGCATCCTCTGGCAGATCGCAGTAACTGCTCTCGCTTTTATCAAAGCGGAATATCTTCATATCCGGTTCCAGGCGCTCCAGTACCTGAAATTCGTCAGCCACCTTCCCTTTAAGAAACTGGATCATGGTAATTCTCTGTCCTTCTTGTAATTCTCTAAGTGCCTGACCAACTGCTGCCGATGTCTTCCCCTTTCCGTCTCCGTAAAAGACCTGGACAATTCCTGTTTTCATCGTCATTAACACCTCTCTTTCTTGGGTTTCTGTATGAAAATGCAAAAACTCAAGCTCTCTTTCGTTCATACTGCCATAAAAATGACAATAATTCTAAGACTATGAAAATTAATTTACCACAAAAATGATGTCCATGCAAGTAAAAGATGATCTGCCAAGATATTATTCCTGGTTTTCCTCCATTTCATCCTCATCCTCTGTCTTCTCTTCCGAGGCTGCAACCACCGCCGACATTTCATCTATGTGTTCCAGCTTGCTAACTGATATTTCATAAGCCACTCTGGTTTCAAAAGTTTCTTCATCCAGTTTTTTCTGATATTCACGGCTCTGGATCCGTCCCCAGATCTGAATGTGTTCGCCCACCTGGAAACCGTCGGCAAATCTTGCATTTCTTCCCCAGCAGATACATGGGATGTAGTCGGATTTACCATAGGGGCGGTTTACTGCCAGCAAAAGATCTGCAATCTCTCTTCCCAGCGGTGTTTTTCTATATACAGGCTGTTTACAGATATACCCGTCCAGAAATATATAATTCGGCTTGTCGCTGCCAAGTTCTGTATCATCAACCCTTAAATCTCTTACAAAAAGCGAGAGAACAAGACGATTTCTATTTTCTTCATGGCGATTATAGGAACGGAACTGTCCGCATGCCTCAAAGAATTTTCCTCGGTAATCCTTTGACACATCCACCAGACGCTCGGAAACCATCAGCGGGATCGTATCAAATACATTGCTGAGTCTCCTCACAGAAAGATGTACCATATAGAATCCCTCACCGTACACTTCATGGCTGAAGGTGAACTCGCTGATCACCTCACCATATACATTTACCTGATTGTTTCCTAAAACCTTATCTGTCATCATATATGACCCCCTTTGTTTATTTTATCCATCCTGTGGACAGACCTTTTTTCTTTACTTAATAATGATATGCAAAAAAATTTATTTTTAGAACTAAAAGATTAAATTTGCTTAAAAAAAGTTTCTATGATATAATTCTAAAGTTATTGAGTCTAAAAATCAACACCCATATGGAAAGGAAGACGATAAAATGCTAACTGCAAGAGATGATGTAAGAAATATCGCGATCATTGCCCATGTTGACCACGGAAAAACCACCATCGTAGATGAACTTCTGAAACAAAGCGGTGTATTCCGTGCCAACCAGGAAGTTGCCGAACGTGTCATGGATTCCAATGACATCGAGCGGGAACGCGGCATCACAATTTTATCAAAAAACACTGCAATTCATTATAATGATATAAAAATAAATATTATCGATACTCCGGGACATGCTGATTTTGGCGGCGAAGTAGAACGGGTACTGAAAATGGTTAACGGCGTTGTTCTCGTTGTAGATGCCTTTGAAGGCGCCATGCCCCAGACAAAATTTGTCTTAAAAAAAGCCCTGGAACTCTCTCTTCCCGTTGTAGTCTGTGTCAATAAGATTGATCGTCCAGAAGCCAGACCTGCAGAAGTAGTAGATGAAATCCTCGAACTGTTTATCGACCTGGATGCCGATGAAGAACAATTAGACTGCCCCTTCATCTTTGCTTCAGCAAAGGAAGGCACTGCCTCTGCTTCCATGGAAGAGACCGGAAGTGACATGAAGCCGCTGTTTGATGCTATTGTAGATTACATTCCTGCCCCATCCGGAGATCCTGAGGCGGACACCCAGGTACTGATCAGCACCATCGACTACAACGAGTATGTGGGACGCATCGGAGTAGGAAAGGTGGATAATGGTTCCGTCAAAGTTAATCAGGAAGTAGTCATTGTAAATGCACATGATCCGGAAAAGAACAGTAAAGTAAAAATAAGCAAACTCTATGAATTCGAAGGATTGAACCGGGTAGAAGTGGAAGAAGCACATATCGGCTCCATTGTCGCCATTTCGGGAATCACTGACATTCACATCGGAGATACTCTTTGTTCTCCGGAAAATCCCAGGGCAATACTATTTCAGAGAATATCGGAACCTACCATATCTATGGATTTTATTGTTAACGACAGTCCCCTTGCTGGTCAGGAGGGCAAATATGTGACCTCCCGTCATCTCCGTGACCGCCTTTATAAAATGCTGAATACCGATGTCAGCCTCCGGGTGGAGGATACCGAAACTACCGAAGCCTATAAAGTCTCTGGCCGCGGAGAGCTGCATCTGTCTGTACTGATCGAGAATATGCGCAGAGAGGGGTACGAATTTGCAGTCAGCAAACCAGAAGTTCTATATAAAACCGATGAAAGTGGAAAAAAACTGGAGCCAATGGAGCGCGCTTATGTAGATGTTCCAGATGAATTTACTGGAACGGTTATTGACAAACTGAGCCAGCGCAAGGGAGAACTCCAGGGAATGAGCCCTCTGAATGCAGGCACCACCCGACTGGAATTTCTCATCCCTGCCAGGGGACTGATCGGCTACCGTGGCGAGTTTATGACAGATACCAAGGGAAATGGCGTGCTCAATACCGAATTTTATGGATATGGTCCTTACAAAGGAGATATCGCTTACCGTAAACAGGGTTCTCTCATCGCCTATGAATCCGGCGAAACCATCACTTACGGTCTCTTTAATGCCCAGGAACGAGGCACCCTCTTCGTAGGTCCAGGTGAAAAGGTATACGGTGGAATGGTAGTAGGACAAAATGGGAAAACTGATGACATCGAAGTCAATGTATGTAAGAAAAAGCAGCTGACCAACACCAGAGCTTCCGGATCCGACGATGCTCTCCGCCTCTCTCCCAAAAAAGAATTGAGTCTGGAGGAAGCCATTGAATTTATCGATACTGACGAGCTGCTGGAAATCACTCCGGAAAACCTCCGGATCCGCAAGAAAATTCTGGACGGCACAGAACGCTACCGCGCTAAGAGAAATTCCAAAGGAAATTAACAAGGAGGATTGGAATGGAGCTTCAACCGATAAGTCCATTTGTACAAGATATTTTCAGAAAATACGAGGCAATGCGTCCCTGCTTTATGAGCGAAGGGCACTTCCTAAACCAGTTTTTATGGGAAAATTATTATCAGACACGATTTGCCACAGATGATATCGCACTCTACCTGTTCTTCCAGAGAAAGGGAGAACGGGGCGCTTTTTGCCCTCTATGCTCTGTCGATGACCTTCCAGAAGCCTTTCGCCGAATGGAACAACAGTTCCACGAAGTCTGGAACTGCCCCATGAATGTCTATCTGATCGACACCCTCACAAAAGACGTCTGGCAGAGTGCCGGTCTCCTCTCCCACTACACACTGGAAGCCGACCGGGACAGCGCCGATTATATATACGATGCAGATAAATTAAAGACTCTCAGCGGGCGGGCTCTTCATAAGAAAAAAAATCTAGTTAATGCTTTTCAGCGAGAATATGAGGGACAATTTACTTATGAAACCCTTTGCTGCAGTAACATCGAAGAAGTAAAAGATTTTCATGAAAAATGGCTGGATGAGCGCAGGGTCTATGACAAATATAATTGTATTGATAACGAAGAAGAAGGTGTGTACCGGCTTCTTGGCAACTGCCAGAGCATCGACTGCCACATGGGAGGAATCCGCATGAACGGCAAACTGGCAGCCTACACCATCGGAAGTTATTGTCCTTCCATCCAGTGTGCTTTTATCCATATCGAAAAGGCAGACAGCGAGATTAAAGGACTTTATAACTATATCAACCAGCAGTTCCTGATCCATGAATTTCCAGAAGCCCGCTATGTGAACCGGGAAGATGACCTCGGTCAGGAAAATCTCCGGCAGGCAAAACTGTCTTATAAGCCAATACGTCTTGAAGAAAAATTTTATCTTCGCGAAAAGAGCTGATCAGCGCCAAAAGGCAAGATATTCATGCCCTTTTCGCTGGTCCTCAGGGGGAAGCTTGGTATAATCACCATAGATCCCCCTAAGTTTTTTATCATATTCCCGTGGGACCTGACAGGAGATCCCCTCAAATGCCATGACGATCCTGTCCTCATAATAGCTCTTCAAATTGATTTCCTTCACCCCATAAACCGTCGGATAACAGAATACATTTCGAGAAGAATCATAGTCGTAGGTCTGCATAAGAGCCTCTGCCTCCCCAATGATCTTTCCCAGCTGAAATTTTTTCAGATGATGCCAGTAACATTGTCTGAGCTGTTTCCAGGGATTCAGAAAGGGTTTATATCGTCCAAATATCTTCCGGGATTCTTCGATCTTATCCCAGTACTTAGCATATACTTCTCTCCGCTGCTCTTCGCTGTCCCCCGCTCCATCCACCGGAAAAACGTCCACCCAGAGCGCCTGGGCAAATGCATCTCTCCTTCCCTTTTTCTGTGTAATCGTATCCCGGTGCACCACCTGAATATAGGGAATGGCTACATTTCCCTTCATCCCTGTCCGAAGTTCATAACGGGAATTTTCTGTTTCTCTATCAAATACCTGCTTAAACACATTGTAATCCGGCCGCGGCATGGATATATCGATATCATCATCCCAGGGAATAAACCCGCCATGCCGGACCGCTCCGATCAACGTCCCATAATCTAAAATATAACGCAGCTTATACTTTTCACAGACCTTTACGATCTGGCGAAACATATCTAATTCGATCTCCTTACATTCCTCCAGGGATATCGGCTCTAATTTACGCATCTTCTCCTCGCCTTCTGCTCCGCATCATTTTGATAAAATTCTTAAGAATGTCTATTAAATAGCGGAACTGACTCACTCCAAAAGCCACAGATAATATGATATAGCTGGCTGCTCCTGATACAACCTGTAAAACAATACTTAGGAGATCCGGTACAGGCAGCCTTCCCACTCCGTATACACATATTCCCATCGCAGCCGCCAACAAAATCGAAGGGATGAGATCCACTAGCTGTTCCAGGTAGGTGTATCCCAGATATTTACGGTTTGGAGTAGAATTCACCAGGGCCGCAAAAAAGGTAACAAACATCGCCGTCACTGCAATTGCCATAACTCCCTGATACATCACAGCGACGATCATCACGATGCCAAATACTTTTTTAACAATCTCCATGATCAAATAGGTTCTTCCCCTTCCCATCGCCTTCACCGCCTGAACATTCGCTGTCTGCACTGGCTCTAGGGCAAACTGGATACAGGCGATCTGCATATAGGGAACACAGGGCAGCCATTTCTCCGTAAACATCAGACGCACGATCGGCTCTGACATAACCAGCAGACCGATCATCAGAGGCCACATGATATAGGAACTCACCCGTATGGAAAGGCGCACCATTTCCTTTAGTTTTCCAGTATCGTCCTGTTTTAATGTCATCGCCGGAAACAACACAGAACTGACAGATGAATTAATATTTGTTACGATAAGGTTTGGCAGTTTTCCTCCCTGGTTATAAAAAGCCAGATCTTTTTCTGTGTAAACTTTCCCAATAATCAGGCTGCGTATCTGTTTATAAGACGTGTGAATCAGTTCAGATGCCAACATCTTCCACCCAAAACTGAACAGATACTTCATCCGCCCCAGAGAAAATCTCCATACAGGGCGCCACCGGACGGTAAACCAGAGCACCACTGTATCCATCGTAGAATTGAACAGGTACTGTGCAACCAGAGCCCATGCGCCAAAACCTGTATATGCCATTACGATCCCCACAACCGCCGATCCCACAGTACCGATCAATGTCGAAAAAAAGAAACGTTTAAACAGCATCTTTTTCTGTACATAGGCATGCTGTACCGAATTCACCCCGGCCAGTGGCAGCTTAAGTGCCATCACCCGGAGTACCGACGTCAGAATTTCTTTATCATAAAATCCAGCTACTACCGGGGCGCACAAAAATACGATAATATAAAGCACCCAGGACATCACAATGCTAAAATAAAAGACAGAGGAAAAATCCAGTTCATCCGCGTCCTTCTTCTGAACAAGAGCCGCCCCAAAACCGCTGGATACAAACACATTTGCTATATCAATAAATATGGTGATCAGTGCAATAACCCCATAATCAGACGGCAGCAGCAGCCTCGCCAGAATGATCGAGACAAGAAAGGACACAGCCTGAGCCCCAATCCTCTCACCAAATTTCCAGACCAGCCCGGAAAATACTTTTCTTTGTAATCCACCTTCACTCATTCTCTTTTAGTCCTTTTCTTTTTTGATAAAAGTCCGTTTTCAAACTCAGCGAAGGAATTTACTTTAACCGCTAATTTAAGCCATCTGCTAATAACCTCTGAGTCTGTTTCACTTCGCACTCTGTCTTCCAACGCTTTCGGAATTTCTCCCATCTCTTCCAGTATATCAAGTAAGGCTTCTGCTTTTCCCTCTGCCTTTCCCTCTTCCCGCCACATCCGCTCAAACTCCCATGACTTCATATAGCGTACACCTACTTCCTTTTTATGCTTAAGTCTAGTTACATAATCATGTAATTCTTTCAACTCTCCAGATACTGCATTAGTTTCTGAACTCTCCATTATGTATTTTAAAAGCTGAGCCAGTTTCTTAGTGCCGCCGACCACTCCTTTAGTATATAAAAATACTGACACAGCCCCATCTTCATATTTTATATCCGGTTCTTCCAAGACTACATTTTTAACTGTATAGCACATACGATTCTGACCAAAGGGATCATGAGATAGGATAAAAATTGTCCAAAGTTCTGGCAGTTTGTCATACTCCTCTCCGGTATCTAAAAGCCTGCTATCTAATAAAGCCCGGTAATACCTATTTCTCTTCGGCAACAACTTTTTATTAGTGTGCTGATCCGGTTCAAAATCATAAAAACACTTTCCCTTTTCATCAACATACAGATCCATGCGAATACCATGTTGTACAGTATCCACTCCCTGAACGATATTTTGTGGATGAATTTGAATTTCCTTCACCTCTCTGTTACAGATCGACTTGATCAGCAGGCGGCAGAACCACTCGCCCTGCTCCCCAGAAACTGCCTCAAAAAACAAAAAATCATCCAATAAATTTAGTTCTTCCATCATCTTTTTTTGTTGCTTCATCTAGTATCCTCCCTTATTATAATTCTTTTTCCCCACCATGTAAAGCATTTTAACTCAAAAGTATAATATTATTTTCTATGGAAATTTTAATTTGCAGAAAAGTGACTATGCACCCGCAAAAAAAGAAATCACATCAATCCGAAGATTTCAGATTGATGTGATTGTAGCATACTTTTATAAAGTAGTCAACGAAAAAATATTACTCCCTGCTTCCTCAACTTCGCGCCGTCGAACTACCTTTGTCTATTGCCATACATCATAACAAATGCAATACACAGAATGCCGGAGCACATTAGAATAGATTTTTCCTGCAGCCACAGGATCACGATGCTTCCCATAACAGCTCCCAGCATAAAACAACCGATGATGCCGTAGTAGAGCAGACTCTTTCTCAGCCGGGAAGGGTCTTTCTTAAAAATGTATTCACAAAGATTCTGTGTCCCGCTTCTCAGATTCCCAATGCACATTGTAGTGGCGATGCCGTTGTCATGTATTTTCCGGAAACTCTCCACCTGTATCCCACAGGCGAGGGATATAATGCTGTTTGCCAGCAGATTATAGCGGAAGGGAATAAAAGCCACACCAAGCAGCAGAACAGCCTCGATCAGCAGAGAACTTTGTCTCCAGTGCAGGCTGCCCAGCCGCCCATCCGTCCGATAGCGCAGAAAATCTGATACAATGATTCCTATCGTAAAAGCCGCCACCGGACAAAGATATTGAAATGCCCCGGATACATCCCCCTGTGAAAGATGAACTCCCAGCAAAAGCATATTTCCCGTCTGGGCATTGGCAAATACATGATCCCGGCAGAGATACGAATAGGCATCCATAAAACCACCGGAAACAGCTAGTATCATACCAACCCGCAGAGTCTCTGACATCTGACGGCTCATTTTCATTCCCCCTGACATAGCTCAATGACGCAGAACGAAACAGGGTTCAAATCCGCGCCATCGGGCTAAGATTAACCGTAAAAGTTTTAATCTGTTACTTGAGAAAAATCCGGGGTACGATCCCCGGACTTCTTTTTGTACTAGCTCCTATAAATATCTGCAATCCGCCCCGCACTCTCTGGGGAGATTGCTTTGAGATACATCAAATACTGCAGTGCACTTCCTTCATAGGAATGGACATCTCCAAACAGACCAACTTCGTAACAGTTTCGTATCACATTTATGATACAATTTTCTGTATGATCCTCTTTGCAATCCTTGCATTCTTTCAGAATATGCGCGATGGCTGTTTCCAGTTTATGTGGATCATATACCTTAAAATCGGTGGTAGGAATCCTGCCCGTGCCTTCTGCTACTTCCTTTTTCGGCTCATTTTGATAGTCTTTGATACACTTTTTGGCATAACCGATGGTACATGCTTCCTCCTGGCACTGGTCGCAAAATTCTCCCTCCATGCAGCAATCCCGCAGATCTTCCCAAACCAGATCCGCATTCATTCCTTTTTTGTGTTCCTCTGACATACTAATCCTCCATTCTGATCCGAATATGATTCATTTGAATTCAGGTAAATCTCCTTACCTGATTTATTCATAACCCTCAGATAGTATATCATAACGATGATTATTTTTCTACTTTTCTTTTAATTAAATTAATAAGTAAATATTGTAAAATTTCTATAAAAATGCTATAATAACCAGGCAAAAATAAAGGAACGAGGTGTTGTCATATGAAGAAACAAATTTACATACTATTTATGGCAGTCCTATGTGCCATATCATTGACTGGCTGCGGAAACGACAATGAACAGTCTAAAAATAGTACGAAAAAAACGGATTCTGGGAAAATCAATCTGGTAGTCTGGGGATCAGAAGAAGACGAAGCACTTATGAAGCAGATTATTGAGAGCTTCCAGACTCAGTATAAGGATCAGGCTGATTTTCAAATCACATTTGCAGCCCAGGGGGAATCTAACTGCAAGGATGCGCTTATCGCTGAGTTGGAAAAAGGTGCAGATGTATTTACCTTTGCAGATGACCAGCTGAACGCATTGACGGCAGCCGGTGCGCTTCTCCCTATTGAAAATGCAGATAATATCAAACAGGAACATCTGCCAAGGGCAGTAGAAGCAGCCTCTGTTGGAGATACTTTGTACGCCTATCCACTAACAGCAGATAATGGATACTTCTTATATTATAATAAAAAATATTTCACTCCAAAAGATGTAGAATCTTTAGACAATATGATGAAAATAGCCAAAAAAAATAAAAAGCATATAACTATGGATTGGTCTTCTGCATGGTATGTTTATTCCTTCTTTGGCAATACCGGATTGGAAATAGGGCTGAATGAAGATGGAATTACCAACTACTGTACCTGGAACAAAAAAGATGCGGATGTGAATGGTGTGGATGTAGCAGAAGCCATGCTGAATATTTCCCGCAATCCAGGCTTTACCACCCGAAAGGATGAGGATTTTTTGGCCGGTGTCGAAAACGGCTCTGTGATCGCAGGCATAAGCGGAGTATGGAATTCTGTTGCTGTCACAAAGATCTGGGGCAAAAACACTGGAGCCGCCAAGCTTCCTACCTATACCTGTGACGGCCGGCAGATACAGATGGCATCTTTTTCAGGCTGCAAACTGATTGGTGTGAATGCCTATTCTAAAAATCACAAATGGGCTTCCAAACTGGCAGAATGGATTACCAACGAAGCAAATCAGAAGCTTCGTTTTGAAATGCGTGGACAGGGTCCTTCCAACAAGAAGACAGCTGCCTCCACAGAAATTCAGAATTCACCAGCCATTGCTGCATTACTGGAACAAACTGAATTTTCGCATCTTCAGCGGGTAGGAGGAAAATTCTGGGATCCAGTAGCCTCTTTTGCAAAAAATATTTCAAAAGGAAATCCAAAGAATGAAAATCTGCAAAAACAGCTGGATAAAATGGTAGAAGATGTTACTGCCAGGTAAAAAAGGAGGATACAAAATGAAAAACAAGCTTAGAATTCAACACCGCTTAATTCTGCCCATCGTCCTGCTGGGGGTTGTGGCTCTGATTTCAAATGTCCTAGCGGTTTTTAATATCAATAATGTCAATGCCAATGCTGCAAATATTGTTGATAATTATATGGTCGGCACAACAAAACTTGATGAAATCCGCCGTTCCATCTCAAACACTCATAAGATGGCGCTATCCCATATCATTGCTGAAGATTACAACACCATGATCACTGTTGTAACTCAAATGAAACAAGAAGAAAAAAATCTAAACCAAAAACTGAAAGAATATAAAAATTATGTTACGGCGGCAGAAGATAAAACATATCAGGAATTGTTGAAAAATTATGAATCCTTCAAACACGCCCTGGTTTACCTTATTTGTGCCAGTGCAGACAGCAAGACACAGGATGCTTATGCCTATGCGAATGGAGATGTAGCGGATTTTGGTAATGCCATTGAGAGCAATATTAACAAACTGGAGTCCTCAATTAAGGCTCAGACAACAACTTCCAGAAATACGCTTTCAAGAGTTTATATAACTTCTCTTACCATCAGTGTTATTTCTATAATGATAGGTCTTATATTGGTATTAGCCTCTATCAGCATCATTATGAAGTATGTTATCAGACCATTTAAAAGTATTCTATATACACTTCAAGGAAGTTCTGAACGCATCAACAATGTGGTAGGTGAGGTATTAAAACGAGCAAAAACTTCAAATAAAAGTACAAAAGACCTTTCTTCTTTAACAGGGGCGTTATCCGCTGCCATTCAAAAAGTGGCAAGTAATGCCTCCATCATTAACAGCAACGCAGCAGACATTAAGCGTGATGTCAATAATACCGCTGAAGAATGCGGTGCAATCACAGAATATTCCATCGCGATGAAAGCACGGGCAAAGGATATGGAACAATCTGCCCAAACAAACATGGAAGTCATGAGAGCAAAAGTTTCAGACATTTTAACAGAACTGAATGAGGCGATTGAAGACAGCCGGAGTGTTGACCAGGTTAATCTCCTCACCAAAGATATCCTGCAGATTTCCGCTTCCACCAACATAATTGCCCTAAACGCTTCGGTAGAAGCTGCCCGTGTTGGATCTGCTGGAAAAGGCTTTGCAGTAGTAGCGGAAGAAATCCGCCAGCTTGCAGATTCCTGTGGAGAAACTGCCAACCGTATCCAGGAAGTCAATAAAATTGTTACCAGTGCTGTACATAATCTTTCTAAGCACTCCCAGGATCTGGTGGATTATCTAAGTGAATCAATTCTGGCAGAATTTCAAGAGTTTGTTAATTCTGGGAAGCAGTATAAAGATGATGCCGCTTACATTGAACAAGCTATGGACGAATTCCACAACCGGACCGACCGGCTAAAGCAATCCATGATTGAGATTGCTGGCTCCATCGAAAGTATTACGAAAGCTATCGATGAGGGTGCTGCCGGCATCACAGGAGCCGCAGACAGCACCCAAAGCCTGGCAGCTGATATGGCGGATATCTCAAATCGTATGGATATGAATCAGGAAATTGTAGAAGAACTTCAAAAACAAACAAAGATTTTTGCCAATCTATAGATTGAAACAAGTACAATAAATTCGCGCTGTCGAGTTAAAAGGGGCTGTCGGGAAATAGGTAGTCCCAAACAGAGGGGCTGTCGCACTAAGAAATTAGTGTGCAGCTCCTTTTCCGTGCAAAAAAATG
>CAJUFM010000022.1 GCA_910585745.1 uncultured Eubacterium sp.
AGTTGTCAATTTTCAGTTAGAATCACATTCATTGAGATTCCGAGAAGTTATTTTTCTCTTCCTTTTTAGCATTTTTTAGTTACATGAAACATAAATCAAGTAAATTTATCAAACAAACCTTCTTGAATCTAAATAAAAAAGAAAGAATTTTCCTCCTTCACATTTGAAACAAACCATGCTAATTTACCTGTTTTTTCACTTGGATATAAATTATCAACAAAGAAAAAATGAAACCTGCTTCTTTCCTGATATTGCTCGTAATTTTGTATAAATAACTGCTGGATCATATCTGTTTCCTCTTCTGCATCTACGACAAGATATACGTCAAACTCATGATAATCCTTCTGTATAATCTGATATTGAATTACTGCCTGCTCAAGCGCTAAGTTGATTTTATCAATCACACTGCAAAACAGGTCACTATGACATTTGGTTCCATCCTTATTGTAGATCCAGTCATTTTCCCTTGCCATGTTCAGTTCTATCACCGGTTCCTGGCTTCCACAATTACAATTGTGGCTGCAAATTATTTTCCCTTTATCCCCTACCTTGTAACGGATAAAAGGCATTACCTTGTTATGTAATGATGTAATACATATATCATCTCCATTTTCTCCTGCCACTTCTACATACACGTTGTCTGTCATCACATGCAGACTGCCATAAGGGCATTCATATGCGATACAATTTACCTCATAACAGCCATACTGATCCGCCACCTTGCACCCAAAAAAATCTGCAATAAAAGATTTTGCTCCACCAGTGATCCGTTCCCCTGTAAGTTCAATGTACTTTAAATCTGGTAATGGCAAAAGATCATGTGCTTTTAATACATTTATAAAGAGCAGTATGATAGACGGCTGTACTATCATCCACTTGGGATTAAAATCCAGCATTTTATTATATATGTCTAATACTTTACTCTCTGACAGATCCATTTTATTGAAACCTAGTCCATATTTAGTCTCTTCAATCTGAAGATCTTCACCCTCTAAAATTTTGGTTGTAAAAAAGTAACATCTCTTATCTTTTGGTAATATCCCATAATATTTTTTTCTTTTGATCCATAATGGCATCAATGATTTAATATTCTGGTCTTTTTTCCAAAGTATGTCCAGGCAATCCCCAGTAGATCCAGATGTCATAACATGTTCCAGCCTGTCCGACAGAAGATCCATCATATATTCTGGCGAAAAAACGGAATCGATATTTTGCTGGACCATTTTCTTATCAACGATCGGATAATTTTTCCACAACATTACTTTCTTATCAGCCAGGTCTTTGTAAAATGGCACTTGTTCATAGGCGTATTCAGCAATCCTTTCTTTTGTCATAATCCATTTCTCCTGTCAAAAGTTTACAGCTCATTTATTTCCTAACCCACTGCGCATCCCGAATCTTCTCTGAAATATAATACACAAATTGCCCAATAGTATCTAAATTGTCTATTAACCCCGACATATCTTCGGTTAACTCCACATCATATTTTTCTTCAAAAGAAATCAACAGATCTACCAGAGAAACCGAATCATATTTTAGGTCCTGAAATAGGTCAAGATCCTTTATCCTTTCCTCACTATAGTTGGACCGAGATTCCTCACTAAGATTAAAAATCTTATCTATAAGTTCTTTTTCTAACTGAATAGACTCCTTATTCATGATAGTTACCTCCCAATCAATTCCTTCACCTGCGTTTTCTCTACCGCTTCCCCTTTTAGCCATCCTTCAATTTTTCGCTCCGGCAAATATACCTTTAGCCAAATTTTTTTCTTGACTTTTTTGAAGCCACTCTGGTATTCTATTTTATCTTTTTTCGTTACCTTTGCCACTACCTTAGACTTTGAGGAAACTTCTTTATATACTTTTTCAGACTTCTTATCTAAGTGAATCTTTATAGCCTGTTTCGTCTCATTTTGTTTTTTCTCATTCCAGGTGATAATCGGCTCATAGGATTGATAGCCCTCCGAAACTGCCTTCTCCAGTTCTTGTGCGCTTTGTTGTATGACGCATACTTTATCCTTAAACCCATCGTCCAGGTAATTTATCAGAGACGTATCTGGCAAGATTCCTAATAGGTATATCATGCACCCCAATACACCTATAAGCATTTGTAACTTATTTTGTCTTCCTGTCACTGGTAACTGCATTTTACGGTTTGCCCAAATAACCAATCCTTCGTCTGCATTATGGGCCCATTGGTTTTCTCTTCCAAAAAGTGATAAAACGAAAGTTCCGATCACTACAACCAGTTTAATACCAATTTCTCTTAATTTAAACTTTCGGAATATCGCTTTTAATATACCAATTACAAAAATGAGCACTATATAAATAATAATAACTTCAACGGCAAATCGGACGGTCCAGGATAAAGAATAAAAATCCTGCCAAAGACCATAATATATCTTTTTCATAAGAAATCTCCATCTTTCACATCAACTTCTTCCTGCGTTTTCTCTTCAATCTGACCACTCACATTATCCTGCAATCTGGTTTGGGCTTCCGGATTCATAAAATCACCTTTGCCGATCATCTTGCTTAGGTCATTTTGAAACTTTTGATCTGTTAAAAAATCTTCCCTTCTAACTTGTAGCAGTATGCCTAGGTCCTTCTCCCGCTTTTCTTCTATGTATTTATATAAATCTTCCCCACTCATTTTGCCACTTAAGTACTCCATTGCAATCGGCGCCAGTGGTCCAAATGCCTCAGCCGCTTTTTGTAATTGCTGGGCTTTTACTTCATGCACATGATATTCACTCTGCAGGATTTCTTTTTGCTTTTCATTTTTATCTACTTTAACAATGGCATCATTTTCTTGCTCACGAATCACAATATCTTTATTGATATCCGATTCAATAATTTTCTTCGCATTTTCATCTGGTTGTACATTTACTACTATATCAAAAAATTTTAAACTTATATTTCTATATAGTATATCCTCGACACTTTGCTCTATTTCTTTTTTCAGGTCATTACCCTGTTGAACTCCCCAACAACCATCCTGCTTATTTAGTAAACTTCGCATTTCCCGCACCACCAGTTGAATACTATCTGTGCCATCTTTAAAATAATAATTTCTTATATCTTTTAATGTATAGGACATACTTATATTCACATTAAAATAAAAACCATTATTTTTCATTGCCACATGAAAGGGATAGCTGTTTGTTTTTGTACTTAATGAAAAAACAACCTTTACATTGTATTTCCCACGTCTTATATCCGATGTATACACTTTTTTATAATTATCAATCAAATAACTTCCATTTTCACCATCTTTATCTCTATACAAAAGTATGCATTGGTTCTCATCTGGAACAGGGGCCCGGTCTAAAATCCCAAAACTAAATTTTTCTTTACTAATCATAAATTCACTCATTTTTCTCTATCCTCCTACATTGTATATTAATTTTTATCACAATATCCGATGTATATTCTTCAGTACAAATTTTTGAAAAAGCAGCATAAACAAACTGCTGGATCTTTTGTTCCCGCATCAATTGATCCAGTTGTACAAAATATTTCCCAAGTTCTGCATAAAATACGGGACGAAATCGGCTTGTCTGCCAAACCGTTTGCCATAATTTACACAGCTTAGGGCGAATTTCACTGTTGGTATACGCTAATTTTATGAAAATAGCCTCTTCAAAGCATTCTTCTTCAAAACAGGCTAACAGTCTGTCACTCAAAAAGAGGATCAAAAATATATTACAAACCTCTTCTCGAAGCCTCGATTCTTTTGAAAACTCGTACACCTTATCAATCATCATCCGATAAAAGGTAAAACTCCTCATACCGGCAGCAAAAAATTCAACAATATTTTCACTAAATTCATTTTCAATATCCTTACAAAAACAATTTAATATCTGTTCTAGAAAAATATCGATTGACTTTTTGAGACAACTTATTCTATCAGCCCTTCCCAAACTTGATAACATCACAGTTAAAAGCCGATGGGCCTCCCTTTGGCTACACCAGTTATTGAGAAGAATCTCCACATTTCTTTTAAAATCTTCATTCTCATCGATCGCTAGAATAATCTGTGCCAAAGCAATATCCATATTAGAATTCTTTTCAGCTACAAATTGTTTGGTGATTTTATGCGCAAAATAATAATAATCTTCCTGTGCCAACATTCCAATTACGATATTAGTCCTCTGGAACATGGAATTCCTCTTATGTAGGATACAATTTTTCAACCAGCCAATGATACTTTCGCGAAACTGCGGAAATCCATTCCAGACACACTTTAAGATAAGCTCTGGATAATCTGCTCTTTTAAATCGGACAAAATCCAATTCACTCTTTCCCATATTTGTGACAATCGTATCCTTATATATCTCCGCCCCAAATTCTTCTATTCTTTTCTGCGCAAAAATTTCTTTTATTTCCTCATTTGGATTTAACACCAGATTTAGTTCTTCTGCCACTTCACTTACCCATATATAAGGCATGGAGTGAAATACAGCACATGCGATCAAATACGAAAACCCTACATTGCTGCAATTTTTTATAATCCAGCTTTCCAACTTTTCTGAATCTTCAACGGAATCATTCCCTGTTGTTTCAGTTGGATGATCCTCTTGTTTCCCAAAACATATGTCATGAAATTGTGCGCCATCCCCTGTTGTAAGAGATTTGTTGGAAATATACCCATTATTGGTAAAATACTCCCGGTTTTGAAAATAAATATTTATATTTCCCTTACTATTCTGAATAGCACGGTACATCTTTTCCCATTCTGCACCTTTTTGAACACTTTCTTTTTGTTGTTCTTCACGCTTTTCTTGTTTTACGTTTTCCTGACTATCTGTTTTCTTACAATCGGTATTTTCACCATCGGTATTTTTATTATTCTCTTCTGCAATGTCATTTACTTTTGAGTCATTATTTAATATCTGATCATTGTCATTTTCCTGCATATCCATATGTTGTACCCTTCAATCTCCTCAAAAATTAATATCTCCCAAATGTACATTATTTCCTATGTTTACGGTCTTATTGTTTATAGTGCCATAATTATTTTGAATGATTTTATTCTGTATTAGTATCTCCTTTTCTGGTTCCCTTCGTTCCCCATCCTCATTTTTTAAATCTTTTACCCGCCGGGATACAAGAGAAGCAATCTCATCCTCATATAGCTTGTTTCCATCTATGTATACCAGCTGTTTCAGATCTTTAGGAAGTTCCTGATTTGTTGTATAATCCACTACGATCCGCCTTTTCATATCAGAAGTTTTTTCTGCCTGAGACACTCGTTTCTCCAACTGTGTCCACTCACTTGTCAAATATAAATCTGAGACAAGTAACAGACGGATCAAAGACTGATTTTTATAGGTATCATATAAAACTTCATAAAGGTTTTCTGATAAGATTTCCAACTGCCTCTCCGGTGCAAAAAAAACCTGTAAATTCTCTTTACAAAGACAACCTGCGATTTTAGCAGCCTTATCCTCGATCTCATTTTGATATGAAATTGCTACATCATATTTATAACTCATCGTTATCCTCCTTTTGTTTTTCCCTGCCCCTGTTCACCCCCACTCCGATCCACATGACCACCAGCATCATCACCATACCCAGCACGATACATCTGGCTATCCCTGCTGCTCCCAGCAGCCGCAGCATCACAAAAAGAACTGTCTCTGCCCCATATATACCAAAAGCTAGTTTTCTATATTTAATAACCTCATACTCCTCCAGAGGTTTGTTTTCATGTTCCACCGGAGCGAATCCCCACAGGCTCGTTCCCGTTATGATCAGAAGTAGAATCTGAACCCATAACAAATCAGGAGAAAATTTGTATAACAGTAATATTCCCAGGAACAACAGCCAGGTCTTAACCGCGCACTGCATCGGTGTCCTGGCATGGTAGCCGCCGGCATAGATACGAAGGGGCATAAATGCTATAAGGATCAACGCTCCCTGCCAGAACAGGTTCATGAGCAGACCTGTAAGCAGCATAAGGATGATCTCTATCATGGTGCGAAGCCCCTGAAGGATACCAAATGATACCAGCGGCGCATCTTCTTTGGGAAATGCCTGGCTGGCGAGCATCCAGCTCACCAGCCATCCGGCAAACCTTTCCAGCACCGCCTATCTCCTGCGGAGCCGCTCTGCCCCTTTCGGCAGTTCCGGCTGATGCATCAACAACTGACAAGCAGAATTAACTGCACCTGAGGTTACTTTCATCGAAAGTCCTGCCACCTTAACTGCCAGCTTTTTCTTTGCATTTTTCATATGTCCTTCCTCCTAAAAAAAGATGTGATATAAACTAATTATATCACATCTTTTCGCGGTTTTGGGCGTTTTGGCGTGAATGACACAAACTTGCGACAAACGACACTAACACCTACAGAAAAAGGCATATCTTCACTTCAAAAATTTCGTTTTTTGTGTTGATTTCCAAGGTCCCTTTGTACTTTTTAACGATCTTGCCCACCTTCCGTAAGCCATATCCATGACTGCTTTTATCTTCTTTCGTGGTGCGGAAATTTTCTCCGTTTCTCTCCCTCTTCCCCTCATATGGGTTTCTGATCCAGATAAATAACCGCTCCCCCTTACTTTTGTAGCGAACACCGAGCTCAATCCTCTTATCCCCGATATCACGGACTGCCTCCATACTGTTATCCATCAGATTAGCCAGGATCAGATTCATATCATAGACAGACAGTTCCAGCCCCTCCGGAACCTTGAGCTTCATATCCACTGTTATATCGGCAGCCACCGCCTCCTGCAGCTTGTAATTTAATATTCCATCCAGCACAGGATTTCCTGTATCCGCATATTTCTGACTCTGCAGGATATTTTCCTGGATCTCTCCCAGATAGGCAGCAAGACGTTCCGTCTCATGCTGTTCATTCATATAGGAGATCATGGAAATATGCCTGATAAAATCATGTCTCTGTTCCCTTACCTGCTCCACCACCTGATTCATCAGTTCCAGCTGGTTTTTCTGATACTGATTCTGAAGTTCCAGCGTATCCTTTTCCACTTGCAGCCGGAAACTGTGAAGCTGTCTGTCATACAGGTAAATGACAAAGATATTGATAGCAAAGAGCACAGCGGCACAGGCTCCCACTAACCGGAGCCTTAGTCTCGGCTGCTGGTAAAATAAGAGAAAAAGATAGACCGATGAAATTGGCAATGCTACAGAAATGATCCAATAGGAAACTGGTACATCCTCCCCCTCCTGGATATTTTTGAGATTCCGGATAAAAAGCACAATCACATACATCACCACCGGAAGGCAGATTGTTCCGAATGCTGAAAAATACTCTGAGGATGAAAAAAGATCTAAATCCATATAGCCCGATAAGAGCGCCACAACACACTCTGCCAGAGTAAAAACCACAAAAACAAAAACCCCTGATAAAATCCTTTTTTTCCAGCTCTCTTTATAAAGCATAGTGATAAACAACTCACCAAAAAAGGAACAGATCAGATTTACCATAGGTATACCCAGAACCAGATAAGGAAGTGTCAGCATAAGATACAGCCCTGTATAGGCACACAACACTCCTTTGCCCCCAAATATGGATTTTTTAAGAAAACACTGCATGAGCAGATACACCTCGTAAGTCTGAAAAGCAGAGGAGATCAGGAAGATCATCGTGGACATTTATTCCACCTCCATATCGTAATCCGCCCAGGCTTTTTTGATTTTTTCTACGTACCGTCTGCCCACAGGGATCTCTGCACCATTCTCCATAAACAGGCAGTGATCCAGATATCGGACCACATAACTTAAGTTTACCACATGGGATTTATGACATTGGCACAAGGAATATTCTGCATATTTTTCCCCAAGATCATGAAGGTTTTCCCGTATCCGGATACGCTTATTGTCCTTAGTCATTACCTCCAGCATTTTATCTACTGATTTAACATACACGACATCCCTCAGCGCAATCCACTTGGGAATCCCATCCTCTTTGTACTTCAACACCTGTTTGCCTTCACGGCTTCTCCTGACCACCTTATCCAGATCTGCAAAGATCTCCTCACGGTGCAGGGGCTTATGGTGAAAATTCAGTGGCTCCAGCGCAAAAAGGTGCCGGCAGTATTTCGTTTTTCCAGATATAAAGATAATCTGTACCGCTTCATTCTGCATATTATCCCGGATAAAATGCCCCAGCTCCACGCCGGAACCTTCTGGAAATTCTATATCCAGAAAAATAACATCATAACAGGAGCCCCCCTCTATTTCATGCAAAAGAAGCTCCACCGAATAAAATATATGTATTTCCACTCTGATTTTTTGTGTTCTTCGGTAAATCTTGAGCCATCCTTCAAGCCGCGAACAGCATCCCTGATCATCATCGCATATTGCTACCCGCATATTACCCTCCCTGTATGCAAAAATATTTGCCCCCATTATACCAGAACCTACCAGAAAATACAATATTTTCGCTTTTGTGACATAATGCGACAACGTTATAGATATCCAAAGGGCTTCACAAAAAATAACGGATACAAAATCCCTCGTTTTGGGGATAATGTATCCGTGGTTCAAATTGGCGCCGTTGAGCAAAATGCAAGTTAAGCTTTATAACAATGCCAGAAGCCACCTTCCGACTCAACGATGATCTGCCCGTTCTTTTTGATCATATCATCAAAATATTTCAGAAGCAGATCCTTTTTCTCTGTCAGATATTTTTCCGCATGCCGGTTGTGGTTCACCGCCCTCTCAAATACCTCTTCCGCCGTATCATAAGCCATGGGGGAAGGAATGGTAATATAAACAACGCGGTCAAAGTATTGATTCAAAAGCTCTTGAAATTCATCATGGTGTTTCTGTTTATCTGTGTTTAATTCTCTCACGAAACTTTCATCCAGACCTGCTTCATCAAATACCCGCTGCCAGAATGCCTGCTCCCCAGTCATTCCGAAATAATTTAGCGAGAACATACCGCCAGATTTAAGCACCCTGGAAACCCGGGAAACAAATCCCTCCACATCCTTCAGGGTATCCAGCAGGTAATGAGCCACCACCATAGAATATGGCATATTTTCTTCAATCTCTTTCCATGTGGCATCCTGTTCCACATCTCCCCAGTGCAGCACTGCTCCTGTACCATCTGCAAGGGTCCCTCTGTTCTCATCAATGAACTTTTCAAGATCATCTGCCCAGCTGCCGCGCAGATCATAACCATCTATGCTCACATTCTCCGGTATTTGTTTCCAGCTATGTCGCCACAGTTTCCCAAAGCCACACCCCAGATCCAGAACGGTCTCCCCTTCCTTTATTTCCAGTGAATGATATAGTTTCACATACCAGTCCAGCCCGTCTGCATTATGTTTCAGCGCATGAAAATGCCCCTCATCGGCTGACTGGTCTATCTCCATTTTCTGAATGATCTCAGCCACATCATCCCAATCCGGCTGGCCATTGCTCCTTGCAATCACAGCCTTCATACATTTGACTGCCTTTTCCAACTCATATCGTTTTCTTTCCATCATTTCGATCTGGGACTGAAGAGTTTCTAAAACATTATCATTCTCCGCACGTTCCAGATGCTCCCTGATCTGCTCAAGGCTGAATCCAATATGTTTTAATGCTATGATCTTCTCCAGGATCAGAAGCGACTGCTCATCGTAAAGCCTATAATTACCTTCAGAATAATCCACTGGCTTAAGAAGACCCTTTTCATCATAAATTCTTACTGCTTTCTGTGAAATACCGGCCTTTTTGGCAATTTCGCCGGATGTCATTTTGTCCATAACAGACCTCCTTTTTGATAAGTAATGATAGTTTCTGAACGTTCATGATCTTATCATAAAGGCTTCCCCAGGGGAAGAGTCAATAACCAAATGAGAATCCACTAATTATTTTTATTTCCACCATCCTCCCCACATGTCTCATCCACCTTTTTCTCTATAGTCTCCAACTGCCTCATAACTTCCGAGAGCATATGGATCACCCTGCTGTCACTGGCAGCTGCATATTCTTGTTCTATGGATAAACTTGTCCCACCAATGATATAGTTCAGATCATAGCCTAATTTTCTGTGCAGCATATTTGCCTTGTCCGCTGACAATGAATTGATCCCGTACTCGATGCGGCGGTAGCTGTCTTCTTCAAGATTCAGAATACCTGCGATGTAGCGTACCGTATGACCGTTCCTGATCCGCATCGTCTTCAGCCTTTTTCCCACACCGCAGTTACATGGATTCTTTTGTTTTTTCTCTTTCCTTTTATCTGACTTCGCTATAACCTTTCCCTTGCTTTCTTTCATAGAATTAATGCATACTGTCTCTAAATTCTATGATAACAACCAATGGAAATAATTTTAACGGATATATTGTCCATAAAACTACGGATAATGTATCCGCTATTCTCAAACAGCTACACCAGCAGCACCGATGCGATGATCCCTGCCAGGGTGGCAAACAGTGCTCCCGCCAGGGTGTACCTCGTGCGGGTCACCCTGGCAGTCATGAAGTAGACACTCATGGTATAAAAGATAGTCTCTGAACAGCTCATCAGCACCGATGCCAGCGTCCCCAGACTGCTGTCCGGTCCAAACTGCTTGTAGACATCCAGCAGAAGACTGGTAGCGGCAGAAGAAGAAAACATTTTTACGGTGACCAGAGGCACCAGCTCGGAAGGGAAACCGACACAGGAAGTCACCGGCGCCAGCGCCCCCGCCAGATAATCCAGGCTGCCAGACTGGCGGAGCACTCCGATGGCGATCATAAGGCCAATCAAGGTCGGCAGTATCTTGTACACCGTCTTAAAGCCATCCACAGCTCCCTCGATAAATGCGTCAAATATGTCCACCTTCTGGAGAAGCCCATATCCCGCCACCAAAACCAGGACAAATGGTATCATGCTGTCTGATAGATAATATAAAAACCTCATGCTCCACCGTCCTTCCTGCCGCCCCCTCTAAGCCCTGCAGAAACACTTCCCCTATCTCCTGCCGAAAAAACTTTTCTAGCCACCACAGAAAAGATCACTCCCGCCGCTGTGGAGACCAGCGTCGCCACCAGCCCCATTCCAATAATAGAAGTGGGTGAGACCGAACCGTACTCACTGCGGTATGCTATGATATTTACTGGTATGAGCTGCAGTGAAGAAATATTGATGATGAGAAAGGTGCACATATCCACGCTGGCAATATGGCTGCCCTGGTTTAATTCCTTCATCTCTTCCATTGCTTTGAGCCCGTAGGGCGTCGCCGCCCACCCAAGACCGAGCATATTGGCAATTATATTGGAGGCGATGTACTCGTTTGCCCGGTGCCCCTCTGGAACCCCCGGAAACAAAAAACGAAGGGCAGGCCGGAGCGCCCTCGTCATGGCGTCGATCAGACCTGCCTTTTTTGCAACATTCATAATACCTGTCCACATGGACATAACTCCCAGCATAGCGATGCAGAGTGTCACTGCCTCCTTCGATGAGTCGATGGCTGCGGTTCCCGCCTCCCCGATCTTTCCTGTAAAAGCTGCCACGATGATTCCCGCCAGCAGCATGATACCCCAGAGTTTGTTCAGCATAAAAAGAATTCCTTTTTCCTTCTTTTTATAAATCTATGAAAAAAGTATGCTGCATATTCCTCTTGGGCCGCTTACTCTCTCTGTCCTGCTGCCACCTTCGCTTTGGAATACGCCAGTCCGACAGCTACCAGCGCCGCACCAAACAACAGCTGGATCCCCATGCCCCGCCAGAGCTCTCCCATCTCCTGCCCAGGCACATAATGATCAATCCAGTTCGCTGATGTAATGTACCAGTATGCCGGAAGAAAATGTGCCGCCTTGATAAGGCCCTCTCCCAGAAATTCCAGCGGTACAAATATCCCACACAGAAAACTCATACCCAGGGCGATAACATTAGAGATCATGTTCAGCACAGAACTTTTCCTGACCACCTGGCCTACCAGAAAAACAATGCCCAGCGTCACCACCATAAAACAGAACACATTGAGACAGTACAGCATCCCCTGGAAACTAAACAGCTGACTCCGTTGTTTCATAGCCGCAAACGCCATCAGAAAATAGCAGAGGCAGAAACCGATCTCTGTTGTTACCATGCCTCCATAAAGCTCAAAATTGGTCCGCTGCAACGGATAACAGGAACATAGATTCCGCTCTTTGACCTCTTTTTTGTGGAATACCACCAGGATCGGACCGATGCCCACAACGGAGATCGAAATGAAAATATAAGGAAAATAGGCAAAGAAATAGTATAGTGCCTGATGGCTGCTCTCCCTGCCTCCCTCTGCCAGCGTTACCGGAACTTTTTCCCGGCAGGTTTCTGCTGTCTTTTCCGCAATCTGACCTGGTTCCAGGCCTCCCGCCTGATATGCTTTGGCAATGGAGCTGTATCTGCCTGTCATATTCTTAAAGGTCTCCGCATAAATAGTTCCAGGTATGCTGAGCACCTCCGGACGCACTGTCTTTCCGCCTTGTTCCAGGGACTTCCCATAGCCTTTGGGGATCCGTATGACACAATTAATATTCCGGTTATAGAGTTCATCCTGGATCGTCTCCTTGTCGTCCTCTATCTCTACTTCTTTATTTCCCTCTCTCAGATAAGCCGCCATGCCCCGGCTCAGTTCCGATCCGTCCTCGTCAAAGATCACAAGCTTGTGGGAATGTGCTTTAAACATTCCCTTCTGGGTATCTTCTCCCTGGTAGGACATAGCGATAGAAATACTAAAGAAAATTATCAGATACATAAGGATCTGAATCTTCTGCTTATTTAATATCCGAAAGAAAACCTTATAAACTTGCATACCGGCTCCTCCTTACCATAAAATAGCTTGCCAGCGTCAATACCACAGCCCCCGCCCCCAGACAGAGCATATTACCCCAAAAGCGCTCATTGGTTTCGTAGATGTTCAGCGCATAGAAAGAATCTGTGATCAGAGCCGCCGGGTTGATGTCGTTTACAAGCGGCACATGATGTTCGAGACTGTTTTTTATACCAGATATCATCAGATCACTCATGGCACTGAGGGCAAGACTGACACTCACCAGCACTCCCATCTTTGCCCCCTCGCCCAGCCGGGGAAGGGATCCCACAAATATTCCTATTATGATACCATAACTGGTGCCGAGAAAGAGAAGGACCAGGATCTGGGGCAGATCATCTCCCAGCTCCAGGCGCAGTAGGAACTTCATATATACCAAAAGCAGGATTACGATGCTGTACTGCACAATCTCACAGGCCGCAAAATCTGCCAGAATGCTTTTTAATTTATGCACCGGTATCATGTTCCTGCGCTGTCCCAGTGCCGAGACATTGGCTTGAATCTTCAGGATCCGGTCACAGCCTGCAAAGCTGGCAAACAGGCATACCATCGCCAGTACTGCATAAAAATAGTTGATGACATTGTCCTGGTTACTCTCTGTGGAACTCTTCTCCTCCACATATTCTGTCTGGGATGTAAGGGCAGATACCGCCTGCATGATCTTTTCCGGATAAATCTGCGCTATATCTGATATTGTTTTCTGATACTGTACAAACTGATCCAGTATCATCTGCAGCAATGTCTGGTCCATGCCGGACTCCGCCACCTGCAGAGCTGGTTTTTCCCCCACCGTCAAAATTCCTTTTACCTCTCCCGCCAGCAGCATTTCCTCTGCTTTTTCCCTGGTGGTCTCATGTATCTCCAGCAGCTGGTCCTCCCCCCCTTCTGAAACCAGCTGGAGCATTTGTGAAAAGACTTTATTTTCACCCTCCTGCACTACTGCCGCCGGAATGACATGAAACTGTTCCGTCGTCTCAAACAGATTACCGAAAGCCAGATACATAAATGTGGTGAGGGCAAAGGGAAATACCAGCGTCCAGAACGTGATCTCTTTCGTCCGCAGAAGAGACAGCAGCCCATATTTAAATACATGTCGAAACATTCTGCACTCCTTCCTACTGATCCCTCAGTTCTTTTCCAGTGATCTCTAGAAATACGTCATTTAATGTGGGCAGTTCCGTAAATACCCTGCCAAATTGAATTTCATCCGCATGGAGCAGCTCGAGCACATGGATCAGGTTCTGCCTGCCGCCACTAAAGCGGATGCGAAGCTGTCCATTTTCCAGTACAGCCTCATAGGCATGCTCCATCTCCCGGAAGCGGGCTAGTTTTTCTTCCTCTATTTCCGGAACCTCCACCGTAATGGTCTCTGTATTCTTAATCATTTTCTTTAATTCTTCTTTGGTGCCAATAGCTACATTCTGCCCCTTATCCATAATGGCAATCCGGCTGCAGATCTGCTCCACTTCCTCCATATAGTGGGAGGTATATATGATAGTCGCCCCGTTTTTATTTAGTTCCACAATCCCCTCAAGAATCTTATTCCGGCTCTGGGGATCCACCGCCACCGTGGGCTCATCAAAAAATATCAGCCTGGGCTTATGAGCGATGCCACAGGCAATATTCAGCCTTCTCAGCAGGCCGCCGGAAAGTTTTTTCGGATAAAACTTTCGGAACTCATTCAGTTCTACAAACTGAACCGCCTCTTCTACATACCGTTTTCTCGTCTCCTTGTCCTTTACATAAAGCCCGCAGAAATAATCTATATTTTCATATACCGTCAGTTCATCAAAAACAGCTACGTTCTGCAGTACCACTCCAATATCCCTTTTGCTGTCATAAGAATCCGGACGCATCTCTTTTCCAAATACCTGGATCCTTCCTTTGTCGTACTGGAGCAGGGACAGAATACAGCTGATGGCTGTGGTCTTTCCGGAACCATTGGGTCCCAGCAGCCCGAATATTTCCCCCTCCTGGATCGTCAGATTAAAATGATCCAGCGCCACCAGCTCTTTATAGCGTTTTACCAGATTTTCTACCTCGATCACCGCCGCCATGAAATCTCCTCCTCTTTTTTATTCTGCCATTATTATAAATGATACTTCTCTGTTTCGGAAGTGAACAGTATCATGTTTTATCTATGACATTTGTCATTTGTTATTTTTATACTTTTGAAGTATACTTAAAAAGAAATCATAAAAAAAGCAGAGGAAGGGGGATACTATGCAGGATCTTGGCAATAAACTGCTGCTTTATCTGGCTGGCTGTTATATTATCTGGTGCCTGGGTGTAGACGATCAAGCGGTCATCTTTGCCACCCTGTCCCTGCTTTTGAGCTGCCTGTGCAGCTTTTTTATGGATTCCGGAATCTGTGATATACTGGTGCTGCTGTTTTCCCTTTTATGCCTTATTATCCCAGGTTCTGCTTCCTATCTTCCCCTTCTTATATACGATGCCCTATACCGCCGTCAGAGACTTACGCTGGCAGCAGGCACTCTCGCCGGGATCCGCACCCTTTTATGGCTTCCTGCCCCGCTTCTCTTTCCTTATCTGCTACTTTTCTCCTTCAGTTTCTTACTCGCCGGATATTCCAGAAAAAATCAAAGGCTTCTGCGGGAACTGCACCTCATAAGGGACCGGAGCATCGAGGCTGAGATCCATCTGAAAGAACGCAACCAGGCGCTGATCCAAAAACAGGATTCAGAGATACATGCAGCAACACTTTCTGAGCGGAACCGTATCGCCAGAGAGATCCATGATAATGTGGGGCACATGCTGACCCGTTCCATCTTACAGACTGGCGCCCTCAAAGTCATCAACCGGGATCCGGCGCTGGAAGAACCTCTGGATACACTGAAGGATACATTAAATACTGCCATGACCAGCATCCGCACCAGCGTCCATGACCTCCACGATGAATCCATTGACCTTCAGAGCGTTTTAAAAGAGATCGTATCTTCTGACCCGGAACTTTCACTCCATCTGGAATATGATGTGGAACGGGAACTGCCCAGAGATATAAAATATGCATTTATTTCAATTGCCAAGGAGGCGGTCAATAACATCCACAAACATAGCAGCGGCGATTCCGGCAGAATTATTGTAAGGGAACACCCCGGATTCTATCTGTTACAGATCCGCGATAACGGTTCTACTGGCAAACTGCCAGAAAGCACGGACGGCATCGGTCTCTCAGGAATCCGGGACCGGGTGCAGTCCCTGGGGGGAACCCTTCGGATCAACACGGAACAGGGTTTTTTAATAAATATCTCAATCACAAAAAAAGCCAGATGAGATGCAAAAACTATGGCAACGATATTTTACTATGATAAATTGGGGGATTTTTTATGAAGGTTCTAATTATTGATGACGATAAGCTCGTCTCACTTTCTCTGAAAACAATACTGGAAGCCAGTGGACAGGTGGAGATCACAGGAATGGGAGGCAGTGGCGCAGAAGCCGTAGAACTGTATGATTCACTGGCTCCGGACATCCTTCTTATGGATATCCGCATGGAGGGCATGACCGGACTGGAAGCGGGAGTGCATATCCTGTCAGCACATCCAGAGGCTAAAATTTTATTTCTGACCACCTTTTCTGACGATGAATATATCGTAAAGGCATTAAAAATGGGAGCAAAAGGGTATATACTCAAGCAGAATTTTGAGAGTATCCTTCCGGCGCTTCTCGCAGTAGAAGGAGGGCAGAATGTATTTGGCGATGAAATCACTGGCAGGCTTCCCAGTCTTATGGGCACGCCTGCCAGTGGTTTGGACTATGAAAAATATGATCTCTCCGAGAGGGAACAAAAGCTGATCTCACTGGTAGCAGAAGGTCTGAACAACCGGGAGATCGCAGAAAAACTCTATCTCAGCGAGGGTACGGTCCGCAACTATCTCAGCAGTATTCTGGAAAAGCTGGAACTGCGGGACCGGACCCAGCTGGCTGTATTTTATTATAGAGGAGATAACAGGCCATAATCCTCCGGATCAACATCTTCTGTATAAAAATCCTCCAGATCGTTTTCTTTCAGGTCATACTCTCTCTCAGCATAGGGATCAAAGGTATTTTGATCCATTAAAGATTCAATTAATTTTATATAGGCACTCAGATCCACACCACATTTTTCCTTAATGCCCGCCACAATTTTCTCTGGATCCGCCTCTTTGTTATATGCTTCCATGGCATCATCATCTGAGGCATCACAGAGCTCATCTCCTTCACCCGGCTTCTTGATCTCTGGTACATCCTTCTGATCTGAGAGAACTGTGAGGGTGACAAGCTTGTCGCCGCCACATAGGACAGAGATGGAACTGTTCTTATTTTCTTTATCACCTTTCACATCAAACTGAAGTGAATAACTACTGAAAGTAGTACCGGAACTGGAAAGAGTAATACTTCCATTCATATATCCCTCTGCCAGTTTATCTTCATCCAGATCTGTCACCTTTATGGTCACCAGATCCTTTGTGCTCACAATATTCTCCTTAGATGGGTTGATGGATTCATCAAGGCTCACTTTAAATTCCCCGGAAATCTTTCCATCTTTACGGATTCCTTTCCCTGCCAGACTGACATAGGTCACACCATTGAGGGCAAAGGACAATTCCGTACCAATCTCTGAGCCGTTCTCCGGCTGGATAAAGGTCAACGTAATTGTCTCACCATCTTTTGACTTGAGATCGATCACACGCCCCACGATCTTTCCGTCGCCATCCACATACACATCCATAACCATCTGAAGGTCTTCATCCGTCACTTTACCTTCTTCTGATTTTAAAGCGTCTATGCTTTCCTTTAGGAATTCAGAAAATGTTTCATAAGCTCCTTCACCATACTTATCTGCTATTGCCTTGATATTCTGATCATCTTTCATCGTATTCATCATATCCGAAAGCAGGTTATAGAACTCCTTGCCCTTACAGGTTACAGTAAATTTGGTATAGTTCCCCTTTACCTCACCTGCCTCCAGCTCCCCAGAGGATTTTTCCACAGAATCCATGTTGCGGATGGCAATGTCAGAATAGGTGATCAGCAGGTTTCTCATCTTCTCAGGTTCAGGTAAATAAGACATTCCTCCATTAAGAAATACGTTTCCGCCGCCCAGATTGGAATTTTTCAATAATTTCAGACTTTCCGAAAAGTCTACATATTTTGAAGAAATCTCCGGAATCTGCACATATCCTTCGCTATTGGCCATATCAACATACATATTCAGGGTGATCACATCCTGACCATTGATACAGCCTCGGATCCGGCTTTGCGAAACACCGCCACTCCTTTTCCTGCTTACTACAAGCCCTGCATCATTCAGAGCAGAAAAATCTGTCCCTGTCATCGACAGCATTGTCTTAAGGGTCTGCCCCAGCTCCAGCTTGTATGTTGCATTTTCCTTCCACTCATCTCCACATAAACTGTCATAGTATGCCTTGTACTGGTTGGAAAAAACCTCCGCCCCAGCATCCCGGTTCTTAGTCTCCACATACTGATAATATTCTGCTGTACTGCCGAAATTCATCTTAATAAAATTAGCGATCTGGGCATGGGCAGTCACTCCGATCCCAATGAGCAGCACAAGTACTGCCGCCGCCACGATTCCTGCGGTCTTCTTTCTCTTACTCTTTTCTGGTAGCTTTACGTCCGCTTCCTGTCCGGCATCTTCAAACTCAAAATATGCCTTATCTTCTGTTTCCTCTGTCCCTTTTTCTTCTGGAACTCCGGACATCTCTGGCTCCACCTTCTGACCGCACACTGGACAGAAACTTTCTCCCTCTGGCACCTCGCTGTTACAATTCTTACAGATCAATTATATCTCCTCCTTCGGTTTATCCAGTTCTTTTCATTATATGTAATCTTTTAACAATCGGATATAGCATTATTATATAGCAGATTATGCAAAAAAGCAACCAAATGGTAAGAGGCTGTTGTTGACCATATCTCAAATACCATGTTATAATTCAAGTAAGGGTAAGACTACTAAACTACATGCAGAATACCAGAAAAGGAGGCAATACATAACATGAACGAAAAATTACAGTATCTCATCGATAATCTTGACACTATAAGCCAGTTGTATGATAAAGAACTGATCCTGTCCATTCTGGATAAAGACGGGATTGTGCAGGGCTTTTCACTTCCACCGGGAATCCCACCGCAGTTTGAGATTGGTTCCGTGTTTGATGATCCCAGCGGCATTTTTGATGAAGTAATCAGAACAGGAACTACGAAACACAATTATCTGCCGAAAGAAATCATGGGATTTCCGATAGAAGGAAATCTGGTTCCAGTCAAAGATAATGGGAAAGTGGTGGGCTGCATAATCTGCTCTTACTCTGTAGAAGGCAAAGAGAAGATTAAAGATATTGCCACAAGATTCCAGAAATCCATTCAGGAAATCGACGATTCGATCCAGGATGTTGTCAGTGGCATTGAGAATCTGTTCCAAATGCTGACAAATATGAACAAGATGACTTCCGATGTAGAGAAAGATGTTACAGAGGCGGCAGATGTTGTAAATAAAATCAGTAATAATGCCTCCCATTCCAATATACTTGCGCTCAACGCTTCCATTGAGGCTGCGCGAAGCGGGGAAGCAGGCAGGGGATTTGCGGTTGTCGCTACACAGATGGGAAAACTGGCAGAAGACAGTGGCAGCTCTGCTACAGAAATAAAGAAAACTTTGTCTGAGATCGTTACCCATCTTGAAACCATCGTAGACTCCATTAAAGATGCGAATGATGTGGCAAAAAGCCATATAGACAGCATAAGTTCCATCCGGAATACGCTGGAACAGACGATCGATGTCGCCAAAGAACTGGAAAGCGATATAAAATTATAAATCAATTCGAGCTAAACCAAGTCTGGGGAGGAATATTATGAATAACCGGCTGCAGGCAGAGCGCATTCAAAAATCATACCGCCGGGGAAAGCATCCTGTTCTCCAGGATATCTCTTTTACCGCGGAGTCCGGTCAATGTATCGGAATTCTCGGCGCAAACGGGTGTGGGAAATCCACCTTACTTTCCATCCTTGCCGGAGTCCAGCTGCCGGATTCTGGTACGTTGTACTGGAATGGCAGCCCCCTGGGTGACCTTTCCAGAGATCAAGGTATTATTGGTTATGTTCCCCAGGAGAACCCGCTGATCGAGGAACTCTCCGCCTATGACAACCTGCGGTTGTGGTACTGTGACAGCACTCTCGACCTTGATACTGCGCTCCGGGATGGTGTGCTTGCCATGCTGGGCATACCAGATTTTCTAAAGACCCGTGTCAGTCAGATGTCCGGCGGCATGAAAAAACGGCTGAGTATCGGGTGTGCGGTGGCAGACGATCCCCACATTCTTCTGCTGGATGAACCCGGTGCCGCCCTGGATCTCATCTGCAAAGAGCGGATCAGCGTATATCTGAAGGAATGTAAGTCCCAGGGAAAGATCCTTCTTCTTGCCACTCATGAAGACAGGGAGATTGAACTTTGTGATAAGATCTATATCCTCAAAAATGGTGTTCTGACGGAACTGGATTATGACGGAAATATCCACCATCTGGCAGGACTTATCTGAAGGAACGAGACAAATATGAAGCGAACGCGGATCTATTTCGAGTTAACATGCAAAACATGTTTCCAGGCAGTCCCCGGAATACTGGCTGGTGTCCTTGTCATCAGCCTGCTGCTGGGGGGACTTCTTTTTGTATGCCATCAGAACCAGAAAGATACCAAAGCTTCTTCTGTACTGCACATCGGCATGGCTGCCCAGGAACAGGAGCCTTATCTGGACTGGATGATCTCCGCCATCCAGAATATGCAGAGCCTGGAATTTAACTGCCAGTTCACCAAAATATCTCCTGAAGCAGCCGAGGAAAAACTTCTTCATAGGAAACTGGACGCCGTATTTATCATACCCAAAGACTACATCGCCTCTCTTATTCAGGGAAAAGAAAATCCCCTGATCATACGCTTTGGCAGCTCAGATACTACCATTGCTGGCTTTCTTGTAAGACAGATCGGCGAGGCGGCCTCCCGCCTGATGATCAACACCCAGGCGGGGATCTATACCATGAAAGAAATATATAAAAAAGAAAATATCTCTGATGCCGATTCTGATGAACTCACCCTAAACTTGAAATACCTGGACACGATCCTTCGCAGGGACAAACTGATCTCTGTCGAGGAGGTTCCTGTAAAAGGCGCTCCTTCCAGCAGTTTCGCCCTGGTATCCTCCAGCATCGTTCTCTTACTGCTACTTTGCGGTCTTGTATGTCCTGACATTCTGCGCCCGGAATCCAGGAGCATGCAGGAAAAATTGCTCCGCTGTGGCATCCGCCCCTTTCACCAGATCCTCCTCCGTTATCTGGCACTGGTACTGTTATTTTCCTGTCTGTATCTGATACTGTCCCTGGCATTTTCTATCTGGATATCCCTTTCCGGCGGACTGATCCCTGATCCGGCTCCTCAAAGCTTTGCCGGCTGGCTTTTCTGCTTCCTGCGGCTTTATCCCTTGATTTTTCCAGCATGCGCCCTGATCCAGTTTTCCTATGGACTGATTCGGGATAAAATATTTAGCGTACTCTTTTTATTTTTTCTTATCGTCATTACAGGGTATCTCTCCGGCTGCTTTTATCCCCTCTCCTGGCTGCCCCAGAGTATTCAGCAGCTATCCGCCTTTTTGCCGGTCCGCCATATGCTGGATTATACCAGCGGCTGTCTGTGTGGGAGCTGGTCTCTCTCTGCATTTTTATATATGAATCTTTATGGCGCTGGTCTGATCTTTGTTACCCTGGCGGTCCAGATCTGTGGCGGAAGGAGGCTAAGATGAAAAATTATCAAATATGGTTTCAGCTGATCATGAAACGGCTGTTAAAAAATCCAATCTTCGTTCTTACTCTGCTCCTGATCCCGGTCATGGTTCTTGGGATCCGCTTTAGCGCCGGAGCCGGAAGTTCCATGCTGAAGGTCGCCATCTATGTTCCAAAAGGTGATTCCGAACGTTTGGAACAGCAGCTTGCCCTCCGGCTGATCGAATCCTCCCAGAAGGCAGTTACCTTTTACATGACAGGATCCGAAAAAGACCTGCGTCTGGATGTGGCAGAGAGCCGGGCTGCCTGCGGCTATATTCTTCCAGAAGATTTGGACGCTTCTCTCAGGGAGTTCCCTGTTTCCGGAAAACCTGCCCTTAAAGCAGTGCGCCAGAAAGATGAACTCCGGACAAAGATCATAGATGAACTGGTCTTTAGCAGCATCTATGACAGGATGTCCTATGATATCCTGGATGAATTTATCCATAAAAAAACAGGGAAGAACCTCTCCCCTGAACAAAACAAAAATTTTCAGAAATACCGGAAAAGCCAGATATTTATTGAATACCAGTATGCCGACGGCAGCGCCAATCAAATCCTTCAAAAGAGCCAGAATCCGCTGGTACTTCCCCTGCGGGGCATGACCGCTGTTCTTCTGCTGCTCTCCGGCATGACCGGCACCCTGTTCTGGTATCATGATAAAAACAATAAATTATTTGTCAGACTTGCAAAAAGAGAACGGTATCCCATCCATCTTCTCTATGTGGCAGTTCCGGTTCTTTTAGCCGGTCTCTGTGGACTTGCCGCTATATTTCTCACAGGGATCTCCTCCTCTCCTGCCAGCGAACTCCTGGCAATGTTTCTGTATCTGCTGGACATCATCGTTTTTTGCAGCTTCCTACGGCTGCTCCTTCCCCGGAAGGAATGGATATTAGCTGCTATCCCTGTCTTTGCGGCAGGAAGTCTGATCGTGTCGCCTGTTTTTACCGACCTTACCCTGCTGTTTCCATCTCTAAAATATGCCCGCCTGTTTACCCCGGTCAGCTGGTATCTGGAGGGCATGCACAGCAGCAGCGGCAGACTTCTTATGCTGGTACCTGTATTCATACTTCCTGTATTGGAGATCCTCCTGCGCAGGCTGTATCTATGGTTTCACTTCAATGAGGACATACTCTGAATGACCTCCCGTCCGCACCGCATAGCCCCACCCGGCGATACCGGAACTAACGATGGCATGGAAGCCCTCTATATTTTTTATTCCATAATTCATCTCGTTGATCCCAAGAAGTTCTGCCAGTTGTCCCGTAGGCCAGATCTGCCCCGCATGGGTATGCCCCGAAAGCTGCAGATCCACCCCGGCGTCTGCATTTTCTTCCAGCTCCACCGGCCGATGGTCAAGAACGACCTTGTAAGATCCGGGCTCCAGTTCCGATGCCAGTTCCTGGACGCTTTTCCGGTTCCGATCCAAAGACTGTTCCATCCGTCCGATAACTGCCAGCTCTGGTGAAACCTGCACTGCCTCATCCTCCAGCACCCGGATCCGGCTGCTGTTAAGCACACGGCGAAGTTCCTCCATACTGTATTCTGCCTGTGCTGAATAATGATTGGGATCATGGTTCCCCCAGACATAGTACACACCATACTTTGCATCAATATTCCCCAAGACAGCGGCGGCTTCCTCCATCATTGACTTTTCTGTTCTCTCATCAAAGATATCTCCTGTAAGAAAGACAATATCCGGATCCTTCGCCTGAATTCTTTCATAATATCTGCAAAGTTCCTCCACTCCCATCGTCGTTCCCATATGTAGATCTGAGATCTGAGCAATTCTCAGCCCTTCTCTCGATATCTTATCAGACTGCAGTGTGTAAGTGGTCTCTTTCACCTGATGAATATTATAATAGCCATATGTAAAAAATATGCTGACAACCAGAACAGGGATGATCCCGCTTTTATGGACCACATTCCATATCTGCACCCCTTTATTTTCCTTCAAACACCTTTTAAGGAGACGGTGAATCCCATCCAGCAATAACGAACACAGGACAAAATAAAGCACCGCTACAGCTCCCACATCATAAACCCGCCACCCTGCCACTGCACATGCTGCGGCAAAGACCACAGAAATGATCTTATCCGCCTTTTTACTCCGTTTTACATGAAACAGCGATAAGAGCCGTTTCATAAAATAATACAAATAAATCCCTACAGGGATATAGATGACCGCCGGCATCAGATAAAACAAGATCCTCATTTGCGCGAACCTCCATTATTTTTTAGCCCGGCGGCACGAATTAGAATCCCGTTTTGGATTTACACCGCCTGGCTGCTCCCCCTATCATAACATCTGTAGCCGGCTCCAGGGCAAGCTTTTTTTGAAAATTCACAAAATCTACACATTTTTCCCTTCTGCGGATCCCTGTCCTAAAAGTCCTGATTTAGTATCGGCACCCCAAAATACACAACACTTTTATCTTCATTTTCATCATAAGTGATCGCCACATTCATGTTGATCGTCTTTCCATTTACCCGCTTCACCATATTGATGCCATTGGAATAGCCGTAGGCAACATAGTACCCTTTCGTCTCCTGTTCCATGATGCTTCCTCCGCCCTCGTAACCAAACAGGCTCTGCGCCATTCTCTGTTTCTCTTCCGTGGACAGTCTCCCGGGCAGTTTTCCCATGATCCATCCTCCCTCCTGGCAGATCTCAGGAAGCTCTCCGCTCTGCGCGGCGATGGCTAGCTGATTTCTGGCAAATGCCTGGGTTATATCGTTTCGGTTCACATATGCTTTTGTCAATATAATCTGGGCAAACACCACGATCCAGAGTGTACAGACCACGGATATCATAATTTTTATTTTTTTGCTCATACGCTTCTCCCTTCTCGTCCGAAGACAATACCGGACGAACAAAAACCCTTTCGGTTTCTTTGAGAAAAGTATGTCCATTTTCTTCAAAATTATACCAGATCAAAATTGAAAAAACTCCATTAAATCAAAATAGAGCCAGCATGATCACTGGCTCCCTATTCAGTGGCAGCCGCCGCTGCAGTTTTTGCAGTCGCAGCCACACTGCAGGGATTTTCCCTGCTTTTTATCCCGGACCATACTTCTCACAGCAAGTATGACTCCGATCACAACAACGGTAAGTACTATCGCTGTGCCCATACCGCATTCCCCTTTCCATAAAATATCAAAGACTCTCTTCGTGCCGGACGAAACAGCAGATACAGAAAAACAATTAACAAAACCCCCGCCACAATCGTTCCAATCCCAAATGCCCCTGAGATAATAAGAGATCCAAACTGATATATCATCAGCGCTGTCACATAAGCAAATACACACTGGTATCCAATGGCAAACCAGAACCACCTGATGTTGTTCATCTCACGTTTGATGGCACCCATTGCCGCAAAACACGGAGCACACAGGAGGTTAAATGCCAGAAACGAATATCCGGCGATGGGGGGCATCCCCTGGAAGTCCAGCACACCAAACACTCCCACAACCTCTTCTTTCGCCACAAGTCCCATCACAGTGGCAACTGCTGCCGCCGCATCTCCAAATCCCAGCGGAGCAAATACCCACTTTATCGCAGCACCAATATGTCCAAGAACACTGTCCGCCAGCTCCAGATCTGCATGGAAACCGAAAACTCCATCTCTCCAGCCAAATACCGATGCCATCCAGATGATAATAGTAGAAAGGAGAATGACGGTTCCCGCCTTCTTAATAAAGGACCATCCCCGCTCCCACATACTTCTGAAAACAGTACCTGCCGTCGGCAGATGGTATTCCGGCAGCTCCATTACGAAAGGAGCGGCTTCTCCGGCAAACAGTCTTGTCTTTTTTAAAATAATGCCAGAAATAATGATGGCAGCCATTCCGAGAAAATATGCGCTTGGGGCCACCCATCCAGCACCCCCGAACAGGGTGCTGCTGATCAGCGCGATAATTGGCAGCTTCGCCCCGCAGGGAATAAATGTGGTGGTCATGATCGTCATTTTTCGGACGCGGTCACTCTCAATGGTACGGGACGCCATGATTCCCGGCACTCCACAGCCAGTTCCGATCAGCATAGGAATAAAGGATTTTCCCGAAAGCCCAAACCGACGGAAAATACGGTCCATGATAAATGCCACCCGGGCCATATAACCACAGGATTCTAAAAACGCCAGAAAAAGAAACAAAACCAACATTTGTGGTACGAAACCAAGAACGGCACCGACACCGCCAATGATGCCCTCTATCAAAAGCCCCTTGAGCCATTCCGCACAGCCAATGGTTTCAAGCAGATTTTCCACCATTACTGGTATTCCAGGCACCCAGATCCCATGATCCGCAGAATCCGTCCCGCCAATACCGAACAGATACCAGCCCTCTCCAAAAAGACCATCATTAGTCCAGTCTGTCAACAACGTTCCCACAGAAGTTACTGAAACATAGTATACGATGATCATCACCACCGCAAAGATCGGCAGTGCCAGGATCCGATTTGTAACAATCTTATCAATTCTATCCGTAAGTGTCAACTTCTCACGGTCTGCCTTCTGGATACAGTCCCCAATGATCCCGGATATGTACTCATATCTCTCATTGGTAATGATACTTTCCACATCATCTTCCAACTGTGTCTCCAGCTGCTCTGACAGTCCGGATACATCTGGCGGATTTTTCATCAGATCCTCCATCTTCTCATCTCTTTCCAAAAGCCGGATTGCCAGAAACCGTCTCTGTCTCTTCTCTGTCTCCGGGATCAGTACTTCTGCACGGGAGATCACTTCCTCCACCGCTTCACCGAAAGAATGCGCCTGCTCAAATGCCTGCTTTGCCCCGGCGGCAGCCACCGCTTTTTCCGCTGCCTTACGTACGCCAGTGCCTTTCAGGGCAGAAATCCCGACCACCTCGCAGCCCAGCTTTTCTCCCAGTTGTGCCATATCGATGCTGTCTCCCCGCTTTTCCACGGCATCCATCATGTTCACAGCGATCACCACAGGAATCCCCAGTTCCATGATCTGAGTGGAAAGGTATAAGTTTCTCTCCAGATTCGTGCCGTCAACAATGTTAATGATGGCATCCGGTTTTTCATTGATAAGGTAATTTCTAGCCACAACTTCCTCCAAGGTATATGGCGACAACGAGTAGATCCCCGGAAGGTCCGTGATCACTACTTCTTTGTGGTTTTTCAGTTTCCCTTCTTTCTTTTCTACCGTTACTCCCGGCCAGTTGCCGACAAACTGATTGGAACCCGTCAAGGCATTAAATAATGTAGTTTTCCCACAGTTCGGGTTACCTGCCAAAGCTATTTTTATTGACATGATCTGCATTTCCTTTCTACTTAAATTATAAAACTTCCACTACTATCATTTCCGCGTCTGCTTTTCTCAGAGACAGCTCATACCCCCGAACTGTTACCTCCATCGGATCACCAAGAGGCGCCATTTTCCTTACAGATATACTAGTTCCTTTTGTGATCCCCATATCCATAATACGCCTTTTCACACTGCCTTCCCCTGTCAGCCCCATCACTTTAACCGTGGCTCCACAGGGAATGTCTCTCAATGTCTGCATAGCCTCAATTCCTTTCCACCATAATCTTATTTGCCATATTCTTTCCAATGGCAATCCTGGAATCCATCACGCGGACAATCATGTTTCCTTCCATCTTGTTGATCACCGTAACAGAACTTCCCTCGACAAAACCAAGATTTTTCAAAAAACGCTTTGTGTCGTCCCTGCCGGAAATCCGGTGGATCATTCCAGACTCTCCAGAACTAAACATAGATAACGGCATAAACATCACTTCCTATTCGGATTATTTCCTTCTTACTGATGTTAGTATATACTAACTATCATTAGTTGTCAACAACTTTTTAGGCAATTACTAAATGCACTTTATTGATTTCATTTTTTTCTTATGTTATACTTATAATCAATACTTACAATACCCGAATACACTGGGCAGGTTTTGGGGGAGATATTTATGACATTAAACGAATCATCAGAAAACTATCTGGAAACGATACTTATGCTGAGCAGGAAACTTCCTGTGGTTCGCTCGGTGGATATCGCAGAAGACATGGGGTTTAAAAAATCCAGCGTCAGCGTAGCCATGAAGCAGCTACGCGAGAATGATTATATAACAGTAACAAAAGCGGGATTTATTTATCTTACAGAAAAAGGAAAAGAAGTGGCGGAAATGATCTACGAACGCCATGAATTTTTGTCCTCCTGGCTGACTGAGCTGGGAGTGGATGCCAAAACCGCTGCCGAAGATGCCTGCCGGATGGAACATTATATCAGTAAAGAGAGTTTTCAGGCAATCAAAGACTATATTGCCGGACGTAAGAACACAAAATAGTGCCCTGGCCCAACGGCGTGAATTTGATAAGATTTCCACAAAAAAGCCACCCGGTTCCCGGACGGCTTTTCTCTTTTTCTATATGACATCAGATTATTTAAATGACCTCTCCCACAGTCCATGCTCATTGCAGTAAGCATATACAGCTGAGATGGTCTCGCCCTCTTCCAGCAGAAACTTTGTCTCTGGCTCCCTTCCTGCCTCGAAATCCCTGCGGTACATTCCATGATTGGTGTGCACAGCCACCCAGCCGATATAATGTTCTTTTACCATCGGATGAAGAATACTGCCCACTCTGACCGTCACAGCATTTCCCTGAACCTCCACCTCCGGAATGTGTTTTTCTCCAGCGCCTTCACTGGTGTTCGGATGAATTTCCTTGAGTTTCACACTGCTGCAGTCGCCAGCTCCCTTTCCTTCAACCAGTTCCATGATGGAACTGCAGTCCTCACACATGTAAAATTTTGCTTCCTTATGCATCGATTTCCCTCCTTGCGTTTTCTCTGCTCTTCCTGCACCAGACGGCAGAATTTAACTATAGTTTCCACGCATTTTGGAAAATTATACATAACAGCAAACCGCAAACTGATTCTGGGGGATCACTTCTCCCGCTTTACATCTCCTCTCGCCTCCACCACCCGGTATCCAGCAGACACTACCTGCTTTTTCAGAAGGTCAACGCTCTGAGCGGCTTCTAAACCGGTGGATATCTTATTTTCATAGAGATCATAAAGTTTCCGCACCCTCATGGGAGACAGGTTTGGCATAACTACATTTGCCCCCGCCTGCAGTCCCAATTCACGTCCCCTGGGGTGGATCGTTCCCAAAGCTGTCGTAGCAGGGATCAATGCATAGGGAAACATCAATCTCAAGATAGAGACCAGACGAAGAGTCTGGGAAAGCGTTCCGTTTTCACAGCCAGCAAAGGGCGTCTCGCCATGGCTGATATAGGGACCGATCCCGATCATATCCGGTTCCAGTTTCTGCAGAAAACGCAGATCCTGGATGAGATGTTCCGTCGCCTGATAAGGCGATCCCACCATAAATCCAGAACCCACCTGATAACCAATCTCTTTCAGATCAATTAAACACCGCTTCCGGTTAGAAGCACTCATTTCCTTTGGATGGAGCTTCTGGTAATGTTTTTCCGAAGCAGTCTCATGCCGGAGCAGATACCGGTTGGCACCGGCATCAAAATATGCCTGATAACTCTCCCTGGGTTTCTCGCCAATGGACAAGGTGATGGCGCAGTCTGGGTGCTCATGCCGAACCGCCGCCACGATCTCGCATATTTTTTCATCAGTAAAATAGGGATCTTCTCCGCTCTGCAGCACAAAGGTCCGGAATCCCAGATCGTATCCTTCCTGACAGCAGGACAGGATCTCATCTTTCGTAAGACGGTACCGCACAGCCCCTGTATTGCCTCCGCGGATCCCGCAGTAATAACAATTATTCTTACAGTAATTAGAAAATTCGATCAAGCCCCGGATATACACCTCATCGCCATAATACTGGCGGCGCAGGGCATCTGCTTCGTCCGCCAGATAAGAAGCGGTCTCCGGGGAATCATTTTCCAATAATTCTTTTAATTCGATATCTGAAAAATCTCTCATTGCTGATCAACCTCTCTTGTATTATCAGAAGTCCTTATACCCAAAAATTAGCCATGTATTATTTTATGATATCTCCTATGGCACATCTAATACAATACCTCTTTCTCTTTTATAACTTCCACACTTTTATAAAAATCTAGACAAAATCCACTGGATATAATCGCAAACCCCTTTATTTTCAAGCATTCCGCAATCAAAAAATCTAGACAAAATCATTTTTCTAATCTTCTTCATCAAACATAATCTTGTCCACTAACTGCTTTAATTCCTCCCTATTGGGCAAATACAACTCATATTTTGAAACAAACAAATTTGTATCCATTCCATAAGTAGCATATTTTACTAACAATTCGTCCTTATCCCTCGCTAGCACAATGCCAATGGGCGGGTTATCATCTGGTTCATTCTCTTCTTCTGCAAAATATCCCATGTACATATTCATTTGTCCGATATCATCATATTGAACCGCATTTACCTTTAAATCAATTAAAACAAAACACTTCAAAATGCGATGATAAAATACTAAATCACATTTGTAGATATGATTATTGATATTCATTGGAAACTGTTCCTTAACAAAAGTAAAACCTTTCCCCAGTTCCAACAAAAACTCCTGCAAATTAGCACATATTTTACGCTCCAATTCATTCTCATCATAATGACTATCTGCATTAAGATTTAAAAACTCAAGTGTATAAACGTCTTTTATGACATCCTGTGGTTTTTCTATTACAGCCCCCTTGTTTGCAAGTTCTAAAATGCCTTCTTTATCTCTGCTGGCTGCCAGTCGCAGGAATAGCGCACTCTTTTTCTGTCTTTTTAATGTACGGACATCCCAATGCTCTGCAATACACTGTTTAGAATAAAATTCCCGCTCCAATTCATCATCAATACGAATTAATTCACATATATGTGACCACGTCAGCTTTTCTACATTTTCATATCCATTTGGATATGTCTGATAAAATTTTCTCATGTTATAGAGATTGGGTCTGCTATACCCTTTTCCCATTCTCAAAGTCAAATCACCGGCTAAAGATTTTAACAGATTCATTCCATATTCCGCATGTTCTTTCCCTTGTTGCTCAAATTCCACAATATATCTGCCATTATCCCAATAAGTCTCTAACTGGCTTTTCTTTACCTCTGTTGCAGCTTTTGCAACGCCCTGTTCTATCCGGTCTGCTATTTTTTCAACAAGTGCTTTATATTCTTTTGTAGTATCCGTTGTTTTTATATCATTCATACAAACAGCCTCCGAATCTACACTGTATTTGTAAAATCAACATACATATCTATTTCATTATAACAATCCATACCAAGATTATCCACTATAACTTAAATTTTGTCAAAAGAACCCTCGCAAGTCTACCTAAAGACCTACGGGGTTCCCATAAAACGCTATTACCACACTTCCAAACTATCCTCTGCATCCACCCAAGCCTGCATCTCCCCATCCAGATACAACCTCGCATACTCCAACGGCTCATCAATCGCCAGTGCATTCAAAGCACACTGCAAATTTGGTGTTACCTTTAACCTATGTTCCGCCTTATTGCAGTCAATCCGTAGCAGATAACCGTTAAATGTCGTAATGTCAATACTATTGTAATACTTATTGTACCTTGCATATATCAGTTGCACTATCCTTCGTCCTTTCTTGATAAAATCAATCTCATATTTCCCAACTAACCATTCTCTACTCCAACACCATACACATCATCGTCCCAAAGCTCCCTCATTTGGCGTAAAACTGGTGTAAATTTTCTTTCCCTGCACTCACAACCTCTCAAAATTCCAACATTCTAGCTCCCATCCCCCACTTACGGTCTTGTAAGGTTGGGGGAATTTAGGTTATAAAAACTCAAGAAACCTTAAATGCTTTGCTGTTGTTATCATTTTCTAAGCCTTTTACATATACGGACTATTTCGTGTAGTTTTAGTATCAAAAATAATAGATTTAAAACATATATCGAATATGATTAAAAAATCTGCCAAATAAGTAGCTGATCATGGAGATACTTTCTTCCAGCGAATAACTGCTGCGTTTTAATATACTAAAATAAATAAGAAGCTTTAGATGGAGGTATATCTCTATGCCATCGTTCCACAAAATTCCTACATGAGCAACTTTATTTCTAATGTCAACAAAATGTGATATCTTTTGTTTAAAATCATCTGTAGTATAGCTTTTTGAAATGCCAAGTTTTATATGTTCGATTCTTTCAGTTATTTGCTTAAGTCCTTTTTCATATGAAGAGTAAAAACTAAAAATTATCATTTTTAAAGTTGGATGTTTAAGTTGACCGACTATTCCTTTAGCCCTATTTTTCAAATCACTATTAAATTCAGTTTCGTCTATTTTTTCTATTAATTCTTGACAAAGATTGTTTATTTCATTTGACGAATTATCAATTCCCCCAGATTCCGTTTTTATTAGATCATATTCTCGTTGAAATGCCACACATATATCTGATACTTGTGTATATGAAATAGAGGAACAACTTTTGTTGCTTTGAGGCAGGAACAATACAAGGCGGATAGCGGAAATCGACAGGCTGATTGAAAAAGTATTTGAGCGGAACGCAGGCGGCACACTCTCCGATGAACGCTTTGCTAAAATGCTTCAGAACTACGAAAGGAACAGAAAGCATTAACGCGGGAAGTGGAAGAAAACCGCCAAACCTTGCAGAACGCCGAACAGCGGGTAATGGATTTAAGGCTTGTCTTACGCACTTTGCGGGAAATGACCGACATTAAAGAACTTACCCCTACGCTTGTCAATTCGCTGATTGAGCGTATCGAAGTCCACAACAGCGACAAATCCAGCGGTCACAGCCATGTGAAGGTGGATATTTATTTTACGGCGGTGGGTATGATAGATATTCCCACCGAAAAAGAAATCCTTGCCACAATGGAAGAAATACGGAACAACCCGCAGGACTTCAAATTTGTGGCGTAACAAACGAATACGGTGTAATCCCTTTTATAGAGTTACACTGTATCCTACATAAAAACATCCTTATCTGGCGACAGCAAAAGAGCTCCTCCTGTTTTTATCGCAAATTTAAATTTTAGCAAAGTTCTTCCAAAAGATATTTCAACATCTTAAACGCAGAAGACCTTTTAGCCTCTTTCTTAGTTGAGGACTTTGAAAAAAAACTCTTTTCCTCTTCAGCTATAAAACACTCACATTTCCAAATAGGATTCCCATTTCTATCGTGATTCTGGCAGAATTTGTAAACAGGAATAGAAAAATACCCTCGTCTTGCCAATGTTTCTAACTGATTAATTGCTTCCGCTATGTTTGGATTTTCTATTTCATTTCTTATTGAGTTTGTCAGATCATGCTCTTCCAAATAATCATATGCTTCATTGCAGGCTGCTTTTCGCGCTTCTCTCTTGGAAACTCCAACTCCACTAAATTCAGGTAAATTATCATCAATTGTAAGAAAGCAGTGAAATTGTTTTTCATCAATTCTATTCTCTCTACTTACCATATTATGTCTATAAGAATACCTATAATATTCTTCCTCAAAATGGTATAATGGGATGGTTCCATTGTTTTTGCAAGTCCAATCCTGTATCAGTCCGACATAATCTGGTTCTATATTTTCTGCCAGCACACTGTCGGGGGCAAGCATGATATCCACAACATCTTGAAGCTCGGAAATATCCCATTCACAATCCAGAGCCACTGCGCCAAGAATTGCTTCAAATAAGTCTTCCTTTACAGAGTCCTCCTCATTAATACGGTTTTTGATATCACCCTTTCCCATGATCAGAAATTCAGCAAGACCTAACATATCTATTCTACGTGCCAGCGTTTTTTTCTGAACCAGCTTCTTTTTGATCTCAGTTAGTCTGTTTTCATTATAGTCTGTCACAAACTCGTCAAAATCTTCGTTTTTATCAAAATCATCGCATTCGCTTAGAAAGTAACCGTATTCTTCAGTAAGAAGCTTTACAATGATAAAACCAAGAACTTTATCTCCTATAAATTCCAGAACCTCATTGTCCTCCCCACCATTTTCTTTCGCATAAGAACGCCTTACAAATGCCTGTTGAAGCAAATCCAGATTCTTAAAATTATAGGCAATTTGATCTTGAATAAAGATAAAATCATTATCTTTCATAAAAAATACCTCCTAGTATATTTACTAAAAGGCATAATAAAAGCCTGCTAAAACAAGTGCTGCTATATCATAACAACACTCTTCCAGTCAGACATAATAGCTTAAATTTAATTCTTTATTTTTGGATGTTTACCAGTATTCACTTGCATAAATAAAAATAAACATACAAATACAATGTTTTAAGTTTAAATTATCACGCCTCATAGTATCTGAAACTTAACACAGAACAATATATTTGTCAAGTATTAATTGTTTCAAAACAGGTATCAAAAAATATTACGTAAGAACACAAAAAACAGAAATCCCAGATCCAGAATTTCTGTTTTTTAATATATATTATTTTGAACACACTAAATTCTGCAAAAAGTAAATTTGTACAACTCCCGTTTTCTAAAGTCTCCTGCCTTTACGCTCACTGAAACTCAACTGCATCCTGCCTCTTTCATCACCAGCAGGACATCCCCTGCATTGATGAGATCGCTCTCTAGCTTATTGATCTCCATGATGGTATCCGTGGTCGTATAAAATTCTTTGGCGATATCCCAGAGTTCATCCCCTTTCTGAACCACATAACCGATCAGGCCGGGCTCCCTCGCCCTGGCATCGCAGTCCAGCGACTCCATCTTAAAGTCTGCGATAATCGGTTCTTCAATGTTATTGAAGGCAAGAATATCAATCATGACCACCGCCTTAATATCCGCTTCATTATCTCCCAGCAGAGAACCGCTGATCTGTTCGATCCCTGCTGTCATGCGGATATCACTGTCTGGCAGGATATCCGGGATCTGTATATGCTGTTCAAAGGGCAGTATCCCCGAAGAAGCTGCCAGTGGTACCGCATCATCCGACGACTGGTACAAAATATTTATATCAATAATACCCTCTACTTCCACACCATCCTCCACTATACGCTTTCCGTCCACACGCACAGCCCCTGTCACTTTCCAGATCTGCAGCGGGGTATTGGCACCGTCCAGAGGAATTTTCCCATTTACTCTGGATTTACTCTTATTCTTCATTATGAGATTCTCAAAATAAGAGGTTTCAAATACCGGCCTGCATTCTTTCTCCGTGGAGTAAAAGTCGGTGAGAAGTTCCAGTCTCTCCTCGCCAAAAGCTTTTATATCCAGATCCAAGACGATCTCCACATCAATAACGCGGTCTTCCCCGTCCTCGTCTTCCTTTACCTCGATTTCTCTGCTGTGTATCCCCACATCTGCCTGAACCACGTTGGTTTCGTCGCAGCCCCCACAGTTTACCTCCCCGCTGAGGGGCACGATGCACTCATGAAAATTCAGTTGTGGTATTTCGTCATTACTAAGATAGATCAGAAAAAGACTGGCTTCACCGGAAAGCACCAGCTTATCCTCACCGACTCTGGTTTCCACTTCCAGCAGATTCACGTCATCATACAAAATACGGCCAATGGTGTCCTTCGTTCCGGGAATCTTGCATTCATCCCTCACCCTGAGAGTATCTTTTTTGGACAGGATGAGCCGGGTTATATCCATGCTTTTCTTGCGTTTGAGGATAGACTCATCTCCCTCAATGTCAATGGCGCCCTCGCCATCATAGACCGATTCCGATACCACTTCCATATTTACAATGGCCTTTACCCCAAACTTGCGGGAATTAATCAGCTCTCCCCTCAGGTCATCAATGGATGAGTGTACTGAAATCTCATCCTCTCTGGTGGAATCACATCCCAGCGCCACCGTTTCACTGATGGGAATATTTCCTGTCAGGTCGCAGACCGGCATCTCGTCCTCTCCGGCATACAAGATCGTAAAATACAAAGCGCCTTTTATGTTGGCTCTGCCATCCACAACCCGTATCTCCTCTATTACCACCTCACCCTTCTCCTGCATGATCGCCCTGGCATCCGGTTTGATATCCGGTACATTAAAATCTGCATCCAGTGTGATCTGAACATTTTCCCGGCTATTGCACCGGTTCATGTGAACTCTCTGTTTTATAAGTTCCATATGCCCTCCTCACTATAGCCTGGCGCGCAGGCAGGCTACGGCTTAATTACTTCTAAACTATCTATATTCCAGGGGCAGTACGGTTATTCCAGGAATTTGGAAAAATAGAAGGAATAATTTTCCGATTGCCGCATATAATAATATTGTTATTTCATCGCGCAAAAAAAAACTGAGGGATACAAAAATTGACAAACACAATATTATGTGGTACAATAGAATTGTATTTCTATATATCGTGGTAATACACTGAAGGGACATGGGACATCATATTACCTGTCCGGCGACAGGAGAAAGGTCGGTATTATTTATGTTGAAAACAGATGTTGGTAATGTGCGGAAGGCAGTAAGCAAGCACATTGGGAGCAGAGTAGTTATACGTTGTAACTTAGGAAGACATAAAGTAGACGTTACAGAAGGTGTTATCACGGAAACATTCCCAAGTATATTCCTGATCACAGTGCAAAATGAGCTTGAAAACACAAGCCAGACGATCTCATACAGCTACACAGATGTATTGACAAAGGATGTTCAAATAACGCTTTGTAAAGCATAACAAAGCACTTTTCTCATACGATTTACTTTTCTCAGCGAAAAACGGCTGCCGCAGCAGCCGTTTTTTGTATCTGGTAAAGACCTCAAGCCTTACTTATTATTTATTTCTTTACGATCACATCAAAGATCGTTGCTGCCACCTCTTCCTTTGACATGCAGGGAAGCTCAACCACCCCTTCCTCCATGATCAGTGTGACAATGTTCGTGTCACAGCCAAAACCAGCTCCCTCCGTGTTCAGGTTATTGGCAACGATCAGATCCACCTGTTTATCCTTCAGCTTCTGCTGTGAATTTTCTATCATATTTTCCGTCTCCATAGAAAAACCACAGATATACTGTCCCTGTCTGCGGCGGGTGCCAAGGTAAGCAAGAATATCCTGAGTACGCTTTAACTCCAGTGTACTCTTTCCCTCTTTTTTCTTGATCTTCTCCTCATGGTATTCCACCGGAGTGAAATCCGCCACCGCCGCCGCTTTAATAATGATATCCATATCCGGCGCCATTTTTTTCACTTCACGAAACATATCTTCGGCACTCACCACTCTGACCAGATTCACACAGATTGGAGGCGGCAGCTGGGTGGGCGCACTTACCAGCGTCACCTCTGCCCCCCGGTACATGGCGACCTTCGCCAGTGCATAACCCATTTTTCCAGTAGAATGATTGGTGATAAAGCGCACCGGATCGATGGCCTCGCGGGTAGCCCCGGCTGTGACCAGTACTTTCTTTCCTTCCAGATCCTTTTCCAGATGGATTTCCCGCAAGATGTATTCCAACAGGATCTCCTCTGAAGGAAGTTTTCCTTTTCCCACTTCCTTACAGGCGAGAACACCTGTATCCGGCTCAATCACTTCCATGCCGAATTCCTTTAATTTCTTCAGATTATCCTGCACAATGGGATTCTCATACATACGGGTGTTCATCGCTGGAGCTACCAGTATACGGCATTGGCAGGCAAGCGCTGTCGTCGTCAGCATATCGTCCGCGATCCCTCCCGCCAGCTTTCCGATCACATCGGCAGAAGCCGGCGCTACCAGCATCAGATCCGCTTTTTCACCCAGTGCCACATGCTCAATATTATAATTAAAATTTCTGTCAAATGTATCCACAAGGCACTTATGCCCTGTCAGAGTCTCAAAAGCAATTGGATTAATAATATTGGTAGCATTTTTTGTCATGATCACATGAACATCACAGCGGAGTTTAATGAGCATACTCGTAAGATTCGCCATTTTATATGCCGCGATACTTCCTGTCACTCCAAGCACTACCGTCTTTCCTTTTAACATTATGCTGCCTCTCTTCTAAATTATTTTCCCAATGTACTACTTAATAAATATCAACGGAATAGTACATTAATTCAGCTGCCCGTGTTTTTCATAGGAAGAAATTCTCTGCACCTTGTTATCATCATTCACAAAAACCACCTTGGGCCTATGGTTTTTTGCCTCCTCTGGCGTCATCTCGCAATATGCCATGATAATAATGTGATCCCCCACCTGAACCTGTCTCGCCGCAGCGCCATTCAGACAGATCATGCCGGAATTCTCTTCTCCCGCTATGGTATAGGTCTCAAACCGGCTTCCATTTTCCACATCCACGATCTGGACCTTTTCATATTCCAGAATTCCTGCTGCCTCCATAAGTGCCGGATCCACCGTGATGCTCCCTACATAATTCAACTCTGCCTGTACAACAGTGGCGCGATGAATCTTTCCCTTTAACATCGTAATATTCATAGCTTCCCTCCTGTAAAAACCTTACTTTACACTTCCCAAAATCTTACTTTACACTTCCCAAAATCTTATTTTACACTTCCCAAAATCTTATTTTACACTTACTTCCCGATGATCGATACACGTTGAAAATACGATCAACGTCTTCGTCCTTCCATAGATCTGGAGTTCACCAATAAACTGATCCAGCTCCATCGTGCTCTTAAACTGAACCTCCAGCAGCATAGAATAATCCCCTGTGACACAGTTGCATTCGATCACGTTGGGACAGTCCTTTATAAATGGATAAAATTCCTTTTTATCTTTCGGCTCAACTTCCAGATTTATAAATGCTTTGATATGATATCCCAAAAGTTCCGGATTCAGGCTCGCATGAAACCCAGTAATGTACTTCTCATTTACAAGATGATTGATCCGCGCCGATACTGCCGGCGCCGTGAGAAATACCGCCTGCGCAATGTCTTTAACCGGAGTTCTGGCATCTTTTTCCAAAATCTCTATTATCTGCTTATCTATAGCATCCAAATGGTCACTTTTCATAACAATCTCTCCATTACAAATCAAATCCCCCCTAGTATAGCACTTATTTTCCCCCTCGTCCATAGGCACTTTAGAAAATAAACAAAAAACAACAAAACTCTTTTGTTTATAACATATTTTATCATTATTTATAACGTTTCAAGGTCTTTCTGCACATCTATTGACTTTATGCAAATAGTAGGATATGATGGCATTCTATCAGTGGCGAATAGCAATCATGATAGAACTGCTGCATTTGACCACATTTTTCCTTATAATATCAAACAAAACAGGGGCTTCTGCATCTGGTGTCTACACCGTGCACAGCCTCTGTTTTACTTTGTGGGATACAGAATCATTTAGAATTCGTATGGGAAAGCTCTATGTTCTGGCAATTCCCATTCTTCGATAATCTGGATTCGTATACATATTCATAATGTATGCCTTATTCCCACTGGGATTGTGATAGGTTGGCATCACCCTATAATAACTGATTCCACCTGTCCCAATAAAACGTTCATCATCAAACACGAGATATGCGGTATGGGTTCCATCCGATAATGCTTTCTTATAATAATCCTGCGCCTGTGTTTCTACCTCTGCCATGTCAGCATCATCTGCTAACTTATTCGCCGCTTTTAATACTTCAATTCTTGATCTGGTCAGCAAATTGATATCTTCTATTGTCGCTTTTTTGTATTTCAGCTTCATATGTCTTGCTCCTCTATTTCCTCGCCAATATCCCCACCTGCATATAAGACACCCACAAAATCTCTACCATGCGAAACCCACAATCCTTCAAAAGTCAACAACCTGCCGAAACATTTCCTCATAAAATGGTAATGTCCTTTTTATTTGTTTATCATATTCTGCCATGTTAAAGGGTGTAGAATTTCGTTTCATAGCATTATCACCCGCCTTTACAATAATCTGACAAGTACTCTGCTGCTTTCAAATCCACCGCATATATTCTGGCAAAAAATAAAGGGAAATACTCTCACCAAAACCATTCATTTCTTCCATTCTTGACTTTCCAAAGCCAGATGTGCCAATAATTATCCCATCCTGAACCATAACCAGATTCTTTCTATCTGCCTGTTCTATATGCGATGCCCACTGCCCCTACTCCAAAACTTTTGTCTGACGTTCACATCAATATAAACAGTATACCATGCCATTCCACATAATTCCACATCTTCTGCAAATCAAATTTGGAGCAATCCCCCACCCCGCACAGATTTACACACATACCACCTCTCTTAACACAATAACCTCTGCCAATTCTTTATTCATAATCTACCTCCATTCTTATGTTCCCATATTTTATTACCAAAATAGTACCACGGAACATATCAAAAGCCGGAAAGTCCGCTGTTTATGCGGGTTTCCGACTTTTCGTTTACTATTCGAACTCGGCGTGTCCCTCGGCATTCTTAACTGTATTTGTTTGATTTTTATGCAGATACACGCCTGTTTTTACTTCAATTACATAATTTATTATGGCTTGCTGATTTTCTGCTGCCAAAATGTTGCCATGAAATTATTTTATATTTTCACTTCTTAATTTCTGAATAGCTTTTTTAAATCAATCCCAATTCCATTAAAACTAGTACAACGAATATTAAATAATTTTCGTTGTACTAGGTTCCAATATCACTGATTCTTTTAAATGTTTCCTAAAAGATTGTTTTATTCCTTCGTCAAAAAAGAACTCACGTATATCTTCGTCTAAATATATATCAATAATCTCATCAATTTTATAATCCTTATCCCATTTCGCATTATAGGCAAGTAGTGTAAGTCCTCTTGTGCGAATGTAAGAATTATCACTATCAAGCATATCGCTTAATCTGTCCATATAAGGATAGACGCAATCTGTTTCTTCACTTTCTTTTTGCAATTCCTGTAATGCCTTGTATGCAACATTATTGTTCTTATCAAACAGTAATTCAAATATTTCTGCTATATTGACCGACATAGTATACTCCTTTACAAAACTGGAAGTTATCTGTGGATATACATTCTTGACATTTCTGGTTCGTCATTTCCTTGAACCATACACAAAAATTCCCAACCGTATCTTTCATAAAAGCCTGTATGGTCAGTAAGTAAATAGATTGGGGCTATAGCTTTAGATTTCAAGTCATTTACAACCATATTAAGCAAATGTCCTGCAATTCCTTTACAGCGGTATTCTTCCTCTGTATACACAGCGCAAACATTCGGTGTGAGGTCTTTTCTGTCATGAAAATCATTTTCAATTACTCCAAGTCCTCCTATGATTCTGTCCTTATCTAAGCAGAGGTACCAACCATACTCAGTTTCATTGTTAAGGTAAGATTCCATACATTCAAGGTAAGCTTCTTGTGGTACTCCCCATTTGTAATGAAACCATTCTGCAGCCCGGTTCTTTAATTCTGATCGCTGCCTTAAAGTAACATATTTATATTCTTGCATATTCTCCTCCATAAATCCCGATTGTGATTTGATGATTTTTAAGGGAAACATTAGTTGTTATATTTTATTATTAAAATCCCCGCCAACCCTTGAAAATACTAAGTTTATCGTAGGTGAGCTTTCCCTTTAAGTTTCCCTTGTGTTATATCTTCCCACAAGGCATTACAAACCCTGATAAGGGAAAAAATGAGGGAAACAAAATCACATAAAACATTACAACACAAAACATATGGGAATTGTGAACTGATTGAAATGCTTTCAAAAAAATGAAAAGAGGACAGATAATATGAATGTGATTTACGCAACATACAATATCCACCATAACAGTATT
>CAJUFM010000023.1 GCA_910585745.1 uncultured Eubacterium sp.
CGGATTGGGAACTTTCATCCGTTAGCGACGTGCGCCGCAAGGCGCACTTCAAAAAGGCGCACCGCTTTCCAGCAACGCGCCTTTTGCATTTTGCAGCATATAATTTATTTGTCTCTCCAGACGATCCGTCCCTTAGTGAGATCATAGGGTGATAACTCAAGAGTCACCTTATCTCCTGGGAGGATACGGATGAAATTCATCCTGAGCTTACCGCTGATATGTGCTAATACCTTGTGACCATTTTCAAGTTCTACCTGAAACATAGCATTTGGCAGCTTCTCCACAACAGTTCCCTCAATTTCTATAACATCTGCTTTTGACATAAAAACTCTCCTTTTTCAATGGCTTGACAAAACTAATCTAAACTTATATATCGGTTTCGTTCAACGACAAAATCTCTGGCTCTCCCTCGGTGATCAGTATTGTATTTTCATAATGTGCGGAATTCGAGCCGTCCCTTGTGACAACAGTCCAGTCATCTTCCAGAATCCAAATTTTCCAATCCCCGGCATTTACCATTGGTTCGATTGCCAGTGTCATTCCCGGTCTCAGCTTTGGTCCTCGTCCCACCGGCTTAAAATTAGGAATCTGCGGTTCCTCATGCAGTTTTGTTCCGATTCCATGGCCTACCAGATCCCTGACTATGGAAAAACCATAACTTTCCGCATATTTCTGGATGGTTGCCGAGATATCATGAAGATGATTACCCGCCACCGCCATCTTGATACCCTCAAAAAAGCTCTGCCTTGTAACCGCTATCAACTGCTCTGATTCTTTGCTTATCTTTCCCACACCGTGGGTTCTTGCTGCATCTGAATGATATCCTTCATAAATAACTCCTGCGTCCAGACTGACAATATCACCTTCCTCGATCCTCCGGGTGTCGGTAGGAATTCCATGAACCACCTCGTCATTTACAGACACACAGATGGAAGCAGGATATCCTTCATAATTCAGGAAAGAAGGAACACAGCCCGCCTTACGGATCAGCTCCTCTCCCTTGCGGTCGATGTCCAGCGTTGTAATACCTGGTGCAATGATCTCCGCCAATTTATTGTGTACATCTGCAAGAATCTTTCCTGCCTCTCTCATGAGTGAAATCTCACGCTCTGATTTAATCGTTATTGCCATGACAATCTCCATTTCTGCATTCTAAAGCATGACCTCCTGGATATCCGGCATTTCGCTTCATCCTGATTACTTCGTTTCCAAAATCTTCACAATGGTGTCAAATACATCCTGAAGGTCAACCGTTCCATCTACTTCTTTTAAAATTCCTTCTTTATTATAATAGTCGATCAAAGGCTGAGTCTGGTCATGATATACTTCCAAACGCTGCTTCACGGTCTCTGGTTTATCGTCATCACGAAGGATCAGCTCGCCCCCACAGGCATCGCAGACACCTTCTTTCTGGGTCGGGTTATACTTAATATGATATGTTCCACCACATGCTACACATGCACGTCTGCCTGACATTCTGTTGATAATATTCTCATCAGGAACCTCAACATTGATAGCAAAGTCCATCTTCTCACCAATCTTAGCAAGCGCTTCTGTCAAAGCCTCTGCCTGTGGAATGGTTCTTGGAAAACCGTCCAGAACATACCCTTTCTTTGCATCGTCCTGAGCCAGGCGGTCTACCACCAGATCTACCACCAGTTCATCCGGCACCAGAAGTCCCTGATCCATATAAGTTTTCGCTTTCTGGCCAAGCTCCGTATTCTCTTTGATATTGGCACGGAATATATCCCCTGTGGAAATATGGGGAATGCCGTATTTTTCTGAAATCTTCTTTGCCTGAGTACCTTTTCCGGCACCCGGAGCTCCTAGCATAACTATCTTCATAAAGAAACCTGCCTTTCTTTTTTCATTTTTATAAAAAGGGGTAAGCAGCCTCACGAAAAAGCATGACTGATTTTTCGCTGGCCGATCCCCTTTTAAAATATATCGCATCGATTTTTGTAAACTCAGTTCCCCAAAAATCCCTTGTAGTTTCGTACCAGCAATTGGGATTCCAACTGTTTCAGTGTCTCAATCACAACACCTACGATAATGATAAGTGAAGTACCTGTAAAGGATACATTGGCACCGAAAACACCTGAGAATATAATAGGAAGAACACAAACAATAACCATTGCCACCGCGCCGATAAAGATGATACTGTTCAGCACATTGTTCAGATAATCGGTGGTCGGTTTGCCTGGCCGGATACCTGGTATAAATCCACCCTGCTTTTTCATGTTGTTTGAAATCTCAAGGGGATTAAAGGTCACTGATGTGTAGAAGTATGCAAAGAAGATCACAAGGGCAATATATACCAGCAATCCAAATGAATACTTAAACTCTCCCCAGGAAGTGATATTACACCAGCTGCTCTGGTTGCATACCTTGATCAGCTTCTGGATCAAACTGGCGCCATCACCGGATGCCGGCTGAATACCTGCAAAGCTGGCAATAACAACTGGAAGCTGAAGCATGGAACTGGCGAAGATAACCGGGATAACTCCCGCTGTATTTACCTTCAGTGGAATGTGGCTTGACTGTCCGCCAAACATCTTCCGTCCCTGCATTTTCTTAGCATACTGAACCGGAATCTTTCTCTCTCCATCCTGAAGCAGTACAATAAACAGGAACATCGCTATAATGATCGCAAGAATGATTACTGCCGCAAGAACTGCATTTGTAACATTACCTGCGTTCTTTACAAACTGATTATACAGAGTGATCAGATCACTGGGAATCCGTGCCACGATGTTGATCAGCAGGATAATGGAAATACCGTTTCCAATCCCCTTCTCCGTAATCTGCTCTCCCAGCCACATAAGAAATGCCGCCCCGGCTGTCAGTGCAACCACTGCGATGATAACCGGCGTATAGCCTTCTTCTGTGAACAGTTTTTGGTTACGGAATCCGATGATAATGGCCACACCTTCAATAACTGCCAGCACAATGGAAAGATATCTCGTGTATTCATTGAGCTTTTTCCTTCCATCCTCACCATCTTTCTGCATCTCCTCCAGGCGGGGGATCGCGATGGTAAGAAGCTGGATGATAATGGATGCTGTGATATATGGCGTAATGTTCAGTGCAAAAATAGACATTCTTGTAAAGGAACCACCAGTCATAACATCCAGGAAACCGAGTGCCTGGTTGTTGTTAAACAAATTCTGGATAACAGCAGTATTTACACCCGGAATCGGAATATTACACCCAATACGTACAACGATAAGCCCCATGAAAACAAACAAAAGTTTATTACGGATCTCTTTCGTCTTAAACGCATTTTTTATCGTTTCAAGCATTAGATCACCTCAGCTTTTCCACCAACTGCCTGAATCTTCTCTGCCGCACTCTTGCTGAATGCATTCACTTTTACATCAAGCTTTTTGGTTAATTCTCCATTTCCAAGAATTTTAACTCCATCCTTAGGATTTTTAACAATTCCTTTTTCCATAAGAGTTTCTACTGTTACCTCAGCTCCGTCTTCAAATACATTCAGACGATCCAGTCCAATGGCAACAATATCTTTGCTGTTTATATTTGTAAATCCTCTCTTCGGCAATCTTCTGTATAATGGTAACTGACCACCTTCAAAACCTGGTCTGGGTGCTCCGGAACGGGCTTTCTGTCCTTTATGACCCTTACCTGCGGTTTTGCCATTTCCTGAACCGTGTCCACGTCCGCGACGGAATTCGTTGCTGTGCTTGGAACCAGCTGCAGGCTTCAATTCTGATAAATTCATGGTTTGCCACCTCCTTGTTAATTAGATTTCTTCAACTTTTACTAAGTGTCTTACTTGCTGAATCATTCCTCTGACAGCTGGATTATCCGGCATCTCAACTGTTTTGTTCAGTTTCCGGAGCCCCAGGGCCTCCACTGTCTTTCTGTGTTTTGGAATGGCACCAATTGTAGACTTTACTAACGTGATTTTTAATTTATCTGCCATCAAAAAGTCCCTCCTAACCTAAAACTTCTTCTACGGAAAGTCCGCGGAGTTTAGCTACTTCTTCCGGTGTCTTAAGTTCGTTCAAGCCAGCGATCGTTGCAAGTACAACGTTCTGCTTGTTACGGGAACCCAGAGACTTTGTACGGATATTTTTAAATCCAGCAAGCTCCAGTACGGAACGGGCAGGACCACCTGCGATAATTCCAGTACCTTCTGGGGACTTCTTCATAAGAACTTCAGCACTGCCAAACTTGCCAATATAATCATGTGGAATACTTCCGTTTTCATCAATCGGTACCTTGACCAATTTTTTCATAGCATCCTCTTTGCCTTTGCGGATTGCTTCCGGAATTTCCGTTGCTTTACCTAAACCTGCACCAACATGTCCGTTGCCGTCGCCAACTACTACAAGAGCAGTAAAACGGAAGTTACGGCCACCTTTAACAACCTTGGTTACACGTTTAATTGATACTACTTTATCTTCTAATTCAAACTGACTAGCATCAATAATTTCACGTTTCATGAGTTTTCCTCCTTGCTTAGAATTCCAGACCAGCTTCTCTTGCTGCATCTGCTAACGCTTTTACTTTACCCTGATAAATATAACCGCCACGGTCAAATACTACTTCTTTAATACCATTATCCAGTGCTTTCTTTGCGATAACAGCACCCAGCTTTGTAGCAGCTTCTACATTATTTGTCTTATCAAGGCCTTCCTTCACATCACCCTGAAGAGTTGATGCAGAAACAATCGTGTTGCCTGCCACATCATCGATGATCTGGGCATACATATGATTGTTGCTACGGAATACTGCCAAACGTGGTCTCTCAGGAGTTCCAGACAAACGGCTACGTAATCTTCTATGTTTGTTTCTGCGAACGTCGCTTCTATTTACTTTACTAACCATTCTTATTTACTCCTTTCTTATTTCTTACCAGTCTTACCAACTTTACGCCTGATCACTTCATCAGAGTACTTGATACCCTTGCCCTTATACGGCTCCGGTGCTCTCTTCTCTCTGATCTCAGCAGCGTACTGGCCAACTTTTTCTTTATCTATTCCCTTAACGATAATCTTGTTCTGACCATCCACAGTAACTTCCAATCCTTCTGGATCTTCCATTTCTACCGGATGTGAGTATCCAAGAGATAATACCAGTTTCTTACCCTGTTTTGCAGCTCTATATCCAACTCCGTTTACTTCAAGCTCTTTTGTATAGCCCTCTGTTACACCAATGATCATATTATTGATCAGAGTTCTTGTTAAACCATGCAGGGATTTCATCTTTTTCAGATCGTTTGGACGGGAAACTTTGATCTCTTCTCCATCCTTCTCAATTTTCATTTCCGCAGGCAATACCCTCTCAAGTGTTCCCTTTGGTCCTTTTACTGTCACCTTATTATTTTCTGCAATATCTACAGTCACACCTGCAGGTACCGCGATAGGCAATCTTCCAATTCGTGACATCTTGCCGTACCTCCTGTATTTTTACTGGGTTGATTGTTGCTTTATAGTCGCCGTCTTCGCACATTGACATGTGCTCAACGCGGACATTCGCCAAATGCGCTGTCGCGCATTCTCGTGTCCATAAATATTTTTCCTTGAGCAAGCTCAATCAAAATATTTAATGTCCACTGCGTGCTCCGCACGCCTGGCTCATTGTCTTCGCGCTAATTACCATACAAATGCTAAAACTTCTCCGCCGACATTCAGCTTACGAGCCTCTTTGTCAGTCAGAACACCTTTGTTTGTAGAAACGATTGCGATACCAAGTCCGCCGAGAACTTTTGGAAGCTCTGCTGCATTGGCATACACACGAAGACCCGGTTTGGAGATTCTCTTCAAACCAGAGATGATCTTTTCGTTCTTGTCTTTACCATATTTCAAAGTGATATGGATTGATTTGAATCCATCCACCTCAATGATTTCAAATTTCTTGATATACCCTTCTTTCAAAAGAATCTCTGCGATGGCAGTCTTCATTTTGGAAGCAGGAATATCTACTGTATCATGCTTTGCCGTATTCGCATTACGGATTCTTGTAAGCATATCTGCAATAGGATCGCTCATTGTCATTTGATTTTCCTCCTTAATCAACTTGCTAATACGTGTCCACTTTATTCGTGAAACTACTTACTCTTACCAGCTTGCTTTTTTTACACCTGGAATCTGACCTTTGTATGCTAACTCACGGAAGCAGATTCGGCAAATCCCATATTTTCTCAGGTAAGCATGTGGACGACCACAGATCTTACAACGGCTGTACTCTCTGGTGGAGAATTTAGCCGGACGCTGCTGCTTAATCTTCAAAGACTTTTTAGCCATGAAAAACCCCTCCTAACTATTTCTTGAATGGCATACCAAACTGTGCCAGCAATTCACGTGCTTCTTCATCCGTATGAGCGGTAGTAACAAAGATAACATCCATACCTCTTACCTTATCTACTTTATCATACTCGATCTCCGGGAAAATCAACTGCTCTTTGATTCCCAATGCATAATTTCCACGGCCATCAAAGGCATTTGGATTCACACCTCTGAAGTCACGTACACGCGGAAGCGCGAGGTTAATCAGACGATCCACAAATTCATACATTTTCTCTCCGCGAAGAGTTACCTTGCATCCGATCGGCTGGCCTTCACGAAGTTTAAAGTTCGCTACCGATTTCTTAGCTCTTGTCACAACAGCTTTCTGCCCTGTGATCGTCTCCAGATCACTGATCGCTGTATCCAGGACCTTTGAATTCTCTTTTGCTTCACCAACGCCCATGTTGATAACAACCTTGTCGAGCTTTGGTACCTGCATAACATTTGCATATTCAAACTTTTTCTGCATACCCGGAACGATTTCGTTCAAGTATGTCTCTTTTAATCTACTCACCTAAACAGTACCTCCTCTCACATTAGTCAATCACTGCGCCAGTAGCTTTGGCGTAACGTACTTTCGATTTACCATCCTCAGACTTAAATCCGATTCTCGTCACCTTTCCATCTACTACATACATTACATTGGATACATCAAATGCTGCTTCTTCTTCAACGATTCCGCCCTTTGCATTTGACTGGTTTGGTTTCACATGTTTTTTCACCATGTGGACGCCTTCAACCTTCACTTTTCCATTCTTAACTTCAAGAACTTTTCCTTCTTTACCTTTATCTACACCGGCGATCACACGAACGGTATCGCCTTTTTTGATCTTTGATGTTGCCACTTCAGGGACACCTCCTTATAATACTTCTGGTGCTAAAGAAACAATCTTCATAAACTGTTTGTCTCTTAATTCTCTAGCTACAGGTCCAAAAATACGGGTTCCTCTAGGAGTCTTGTCATCTTTGATGATGACTGCCGCATTTTCATCAAAACGAATATATGAACCGTCTGGACGACGGATCTCTTTTACTGTACGAACAACAACAGCCTTTACTACGTCTCCTTTTTTAACAACTCCACCTGGTGTTGCATCTTTGACCGTAGCAACGATAATATCGCCTACTGCCGCATATCTTCTAACAGAACCGCCAAGAACACGGATACAAAGCAATTCTTTGGCACCTGTGTTATCAGCAACTTTAAGTCTTGTTTCCTGCTGTACCATTCCAATACTCTCCTTTCAAGGTTATTCTGATAACGAAATTATTTTGCTGAAGCGAAAGGATTTATTTCGCTTTTTCGATAATCTCAACAAGTCTCCATCTCTTGTCCTTGGACAATGGTCTTGTCTCCATAACCTTTACTCTGTCACCAATGTTACATTCATTCTGCTCGTCATGAGCTTTTAATTTATAAGTTCTTTTTACGATTTTTCCATAAAGCGGATGTTTTACGTTGTCTACTACAGCTACAACGATGGTCTTATCCATTTTATTGCTTACAACTTTACCTGTACGAGTTTTTCTAAGATTTCTTTCCACAACAAAATCCTCCTTTCCATTTAGTTAGCTGCCTTCTGCTCAAATGACATCGCTGTCTGAATACGAGCAATATTGCGTCTAACTTCTTTGATTCTGCTTGTATTGTCAAGTTGGTTTGTTGCGTTCTGGAATCTCAAATTGAAAAGTTCCTTCTTAGCAGCTACTAACTCGTCATTTAATTCAGCAAGTGATTTATCTTTCAAATTATTCATGAACTCTTTACTCTTCACTGCCCGCACCTCCTTCTAAGTCTGCGCGTGAAACGATCTTACATTTTACCGGCAATTTGTGTGTTGCAAGACGAAGCGCTTCTCTTGCCACTTCTTCTGGCACACCGGCAATCTCAAACATTACACGTCCTGGCTTAACTACAGCTACCCAGTATTCCAGAGCACCTTTACCTTTACCCATTCGAGTCTCGGCAGGAGTCTTTGTAACCGGCTTGTCAGGGAAAATCTTGATCCAGACTTTACCGCCACGCTTGATATAACGGGTCATGGCAACACGGGCTGCCTCTATCTGATTGGACTTGATCCAGGCCGGCTCTGTAGCAACGATACCAAATTCACCATATGTGATCTTGTTGCCGCGAAGCGCCTTGCCCTTCATAGAACCACGAAATTGTTTACGACGTTTTACTCTCTTAGGCATTAACATTATTTATCGCTCCCTTCCTTTGCACTAGCCTTGGCTGGTTTTTCACCTTTGGTTGGAAGTACTTCTCCATGATAGATCCATGCTTTTACACCGATCTTACCATAAGTTGTGTTTGCTTCTGCAAATCCATAATCAATGTCTGCACGAAGTGTCTGAAGCGGAATATTTCCTTCACTGTAGAACTCAGTACGAGCCATATCAGCACCGCCAAGACGTCCGGAACATGCTGTTTTGATACCCTGTGCTCCCGCTTTCATTGCTCTTCCCATGCAGGACTTCATCGCACGACGGAAGGAAATACGGTTTTCCAGCTGTGCTGCGATATTCTCAGCCACCAGCTGTGCATCACTGTCTGGTCTCTTTACTTCTTTGATATCCACAAGGATCTTCTTATCGGAGAACTTAGCCAGTTCCACTTTCAGCTTCTCAATCTCAGATCCGCCTTTTCCGATTACTACACCTGGCTTTGCTGTATAAACGATAACTTTCACCCGCTCGCTTGTTCTCTCAATCTCGATCTTGGAAATTCCTGCGTGATACAGTTTTTTCTTCAGGAACTCACGAATTTTATAATCTTCCACAAGACTGTCAGCAAAATCTTCCGGCTCTGCGAACCATCTGGATTCCCAGTCTTTAATAACGCCGACTCTTAAACCATGAGGATTAACTTTTTGTCCCATTGTTACTCTCCTTTCACTATCTCTCATTCAAGACTACTGTAATATGACACATTCTCTTTTCGATTCTGTAAGCCATACCACGAGCTCTTGGTCGAATTCTCTTCATTGTCGTTGCTTTGTTGGCAAAGCACTCTTCTACATAGAGAGTTTCCGGATTCATTCCATTATTGTTCTCAGCATTTGCAATTGCAGATTTCAAAAGCTTCTCAATTACAGCTGATGCATATCTTGGGTTGTATGCTAAAATACCAAGTGCTGTCTGTACATCCTTGCCACGGATCGCATCCAGTACAAATCCTGCTTTCTGAGCAGACATTCTGGCATATGACAGCTTAGCAGATGGTCTTGTATCTTTATTCTGGTTTCTTTCTTTCTTAATCTGTGATCTATGTCCTTTAGCCACGGATGAAACCTCCTTTCAAAATTGAAAACAATATATGCTGCCGAAAGTTTCGCAGAAACTTTCCAAGAATTTTGAAAAAATTCTTTTTTTAGCGGCCTTTTTTCTCGTCTTTACCATGTCCGCGATAGGTTCTGGTAGCAACAAACTCACCGAGCTTGTGACCTACCATATCCTCTGTGATATATACAGGAACATGTTTTCTACCGTCATGTACTGCGATGGTATGACTTACCATGCTAGGAAAGATAGTAGAACGACGTGACCAGGTTTTTATTACTTGTTTATCGCCAGATTCGTTCATGGCATCAATCTTTTTCAAAAGATGCGCATCAGCGAATGGTCCTTTTTTTAATGAACGAGCCAATTCATTTACCTCCTTTTATTGAGAAAACCATAGGTCAGGGGTAAGCCAGATGGCTGTACCCATGACGTTATAATAACCAGATAATTATTTAGCAAGGGCTGAAGCCTTATTTTGCTAAGGCTGGAGCGCTTGCCCCGCCTACTTGCTAAATCATCTTATTTAGCAAGCGCTTTCCCGTCCCTTCTACGGATAATCATCTTATTCGACTGCTTATTTTTCTTTCTTGTCTTAAGACCAAGTGCAGGCTTGCCCCAAGGTGTACATGGACCTGGACGTCCGATACCGGTCTTACCTTCTCCACCACCGTGTGGATGGTCATTCGGGTTCATAACAGATCCACGAACCGTCGGGCGGATACCCATATGACGTTTACGACCTGCTTTACCGATATTGATCAGGTTATGCTCAGCATTTCCCACCTGTCCGATTGTTGCGCGGCATACGATGGGCACCATTCTCATCTCGCCGGAAGGCATACGAAGTGTCGCATATTTTCCTTCCTTTGCCATAAGCTGTGCGCTGTTTCCTGCGGAACGAACAAACTGTCCGCCATGTCCCGGATAAAGCTCAATGTTGTGTACCAGTGTACCAACCGGAATATCTTTCAGCTCCATGCAGTTTCCAACTCTCGCCTCAGCGGTCTCACCATTCATTACCTGCTGTCCGACTTTCAGTCCTGCCGGTGCAAGAATGTATGCCTTTTCACCGTCTGCATAGCAGATCAGGGCAATGTTTGCCGTACGGTTCGGATCGTACTCAATGCTCTTTACTGTTGCCGGAATTCCGTCTTTATTTCTCTTAAAATCAATAATTCTATATTTTCTTCTAGAACCGCCTCCACGGTGTCTCACCGTGATCTTTCCCTGGGCATTGCGTCCTGCATTTTTCTTCAGGGACACAGTAAGGGATTTCTCAGGAACAGACTTTGTGATCTCCGCAAAATCAGAACCTGTCATCTGTCTTCTAGAAGGTGTATATGGGTTAAATGTCTTAATTCCCATGAGTTACACTCCTTTCAAAAATAACTTGCTTTGTATCAACCTAATCTTTTAATCAGAGACCTTCAAAAATCTCAATGTCAGCGCTGTCTTCTGTCAGCTGCACGATTGCTTTCTTTCTCTTAGCAGTCTTGCCTGTTGTCATTCCACGTCTGCGTTTTTTACCTTCGCAGTTCATGGTGTTTACCTTCTTTACTTTTGTTCCGGCAAACATTTTTTCAACGGCATCCTTGATCTGGGTTTTTGTCGCATCTGTGTGTACATAAAATGTATATTTTTTATATTCCATTCCCGCCATGGATTTCTCCGTAATAACCGGTTTGGAGATAATGTCATAATATTTCAGATCTGCCATTATGCGTACACCTCCTCAATTGCTTTCACAGCATCCTTTGTAAGAATCACATTGTCATACTTCAGAATGTCGTATACGTTGATAGAGTTAGCATATACTCCTCTTGCCGTCGGAATATTGCGGACAGAAAGTGTTACATTTTTTGCTTCCTCGTCAACTACAAACAGTGCTTTTTTCATATCAAGGCCATTCAACAGTGTCTGCATTGTCTTTGTCTTAGGAGCGTCCAGTTCCATTCCGTCAACAACGATCAGTTTGTTCTCACTTACCTTTGATGATAATGCGGATTTCAGAGCTGTTACTTTTTCTTTCTTATTCATCTTAAATGAATAATCTCTCGGTGTAGGAGCAAATACAACTCCGCCGCCCTTCCACTGTGGAGCACGGATCGAACCCTGTCTTGCATGTCCGGTTCCCTTCTGTCTCCACGGTTTTCTTCCTCCGCCGCGAACTTCAGAGCGAGTTTTCGCTTTCTGTGTTCCCTGACGTTTGTTAGCCAGCTGCAATACAACTGCCCTATGAACCAAATGTTCATTTACCGGTGCGGCAAAGATCGAATCATTCAATTCCATTTTTCCTGTTTCTTTGCCTTCCATATTGTAAACAGATACGCTTGCCATCTGTGTCGTCCTCCTTTCCGAAAGTTATGCCTTTACGGATTCTTTTATAATAACGGTTGATTTCTTTGGTCCCGGTACTGCTCCTTTAACCAGAAGAAGATTGTTCTCCACATCCACTCTCACGATCTCGAGATTCTGGATGGTAACTTTTACAGCACCCATCTGACCAGGCATTTTCTTGCCTTTGAATACTTTGCTTGGATCCGATGCAGAACCATTGGAACCAGCATGTCTATGAAATTTGGAGCCGTGACCCATCGGTCCTCTGGACTGGCCATGACGCTTGATCGCACCCTGGAATCCTTTACCTTTGCTTGTCGCTGTCACGTCGATCTTGTCACCGGCTTCAAAGATATCTGCTTTGATTTCCTGTCCTAATTCAAACTCCTCTGCATTGTCAAACTTAAACTCTGTGAGAAACCTCTTGTTCTCTACGCCTGCTTTTGCAAAGTGTCCCTGTTTCGGCTTGTTGACAAGCTTCTCGCGGATGTCGCCAAACCCTACCTGCACTGCACTGTATCCGTCTGTCTCAACATTTTTGACCTGAGTCACGAAAACCGGACCAGCCTCAAGCACAGTAACCGGTGTCAATACACCGTCTTCGTTGAAAATCTGTGTCATTCCAACTTTTGTAGCTACGATAGCTTTCTTCATTTTATTTACCTCCTAAATTTCTACAGCGGATTGCTTTCATATCCGTATCAGATCTTCTGATGCTGGGAAAGCGGAAAACAATCATCCTAGATGGTTACGCATGTTCTGAACCGGAGAACCTTCGTAAACTTTTAGGACCAGGGGACTGTGTCTCTTCCCCCCTGTAAGGTTTCTTTATAAAATAATGAACAGTATGTTCAAAATTTACTTTGAATAGCTCTACACAAGTTTGCGAATGCAAATCTTGCTATGAATCGAGTTCGCTCGATTCATTTATTTCATTTTTATATCAATTGCAACCCCAGCAGGCATCTCCAAACGGGATAATGCATCTACTGTCTTCTGTGATGGCTTAAGCACATCGATCAGTCTCTTGTGAGTTCTCTGCTCAAACTGCTCTCTGGAGTCTTTGTACTTGTGTACCGCACGAAGAATCGTGATAACCTCTTTCTTAGTAGGAAGTGGTACTGGACCGCTTACCTTTGCTCCTGTTTTCTTTACTGTCTCAATCAGCTTTGCAGCCGCGAAATCGATCAACTGATGATCGTATGCTTTTAAAATGATTCTCATTGTCTGTTGACTTGCCATAAAAAAAGCCGCCTCCTTTTCGTACTTGAATAATAATGTTAGTACGACAAGTGGTGACTGTACACTCATCCGTGTGTGTCATGCCGGTTCACACAAAATTCCGCCTTTTCAGCGGAAATCCGCCCTTTCGGGCAGTTGATACACACGTTTATCTGCTCTTAGACAGAAACTATGGTTCGTACAGTGACTTGCCGTCAGGTTTACCGACTGCTGAAATATGTATTCTGCAGTCTCTTGACATTCGCTCCACGGAAAACCCATCACCGAGATGGCAACCTCACGCTTCTTCGCTATCAATGTCACAGCAATGGCTATTATACACTACATTTCCAGTAAATGCAAGCATTTTGTGCAAAAAACTTTGTACGAACCATGTCCGACGTTATATCTTTTTTGTTTTTTTATATTTTTTCCCTGATACTGTTACCGTAACGGTGATCTTCATCTTCTTTTTTAATTTAGATGAAGTTTTGATGGTAAGTTTTCCGCTCTTTGTCTGTTTTGAGGAAAAAATCAGCTTTTTATAACGTTTCTTCTTATTTAAAAGAATTTTTTTATTGAGCCCCACCGTTACTTTCGACGCTTTGGGCACGGCAACCACGATCTTTTTCTTTCCTCTGCCAGCTGATATCCTGATCTGGGACAAAACGTCTGTCTTTTTGCCTTCGGTTTCCTGCACCTGCGTAACGGTCTCGTCTCCCTCTCCCTCCTGCTGAAATGCTGGAGGATTCAACATCACATTTCCGGAAGGGGGGACTGTATCTGATGGAGAAACTGTACTCACCGGCATCTCTGTGGGGACAGGGGAACCAGAGGGTTCTGGCGATGATGTCCCAGATGGGACCGATGATACTGATGGAAGATCTCCTTCCTCCGGGGGCAGCGTCTCTTCCGGGGACTTCGTTGTCTCTGGAGGCACAGTTGTCTCTGGCACCTTAGTTGTCTCCGGGCTCTTCGTTGCCCCTGGCATCATAGTGGTCTCCGGGGGATCCACTGGTTCCGGCGCAGCTGTTTTCTGGGGTGGTTCTGTCACCGCTGGCAGAGGTGGATAGGTAGTCTCCGGTACCTCAAAGCTACACACCGTCTCCGGCTCCAGGGCAGTGATCACCGACACCCGCTCTCCATCTATCTCTTTGGCAGAAACCGCTGCTGGCAGCACCTGAAGTTCCTTTCCCTGGATCCACAGCCCATAAAGCGTATCTTTTCCTTCCATATTAATTCCAGGCACCGGCTCTCCTTTGGTCAGACCCTCTGTTCCCACAGATACCCGCAGCACCTCATCCGGTGTATTAAAGTACAAAACACCCTGGTGAATGGCCAACTGTGTATACTTTTCTGCAAAATAATAACCCGGTGTTGCCGTTTCCCAGCGATATATGCTGAGATCTACCAGTTTTTCCAGCTTTTCCGCTTTAGGATCTGTCTCCGGGTCCCAGCGGTAGATCCCAGGATAAGAACCTTTATTCTTCACATAAAACCAATTTTCCCCGTCACTCACCAATGGAGAGGATGAATTCCCCCAGAAAAAGGAATCCCTTGATTTATCTTCACAGGGCTCACTTAATGTATTGTCCCATATGTAGGATGCATTCCAGGCAGAATCGCTTTTCAGAAAATATTTGTGTTCTGCCCTGCCAGGCATATCTGCAATCGGATCATCCCAGGTCACATCCACATGATACCACCTGCCCCCCAACTGGATCTGGTTCCACATATGCCTCATAGCATCACTGGGCACTGTCCTGCAGGGAATTCCCAGCCGTTTCATAAAATACAGATATGCCAACGCATACCCCTCACACACAGCCCTTCCTTCCACGATCAGACTATACGCATCGTAGCGGCATGGATCTGTATCAGATTGTGGATCCCTGGTGTCATATTCGTACCGGGAAGCCAGATAATCGTGGATATACAATGCCTTTTCCATATCACTCCACTCTGGATTTACCCCGGAAAGAATCTGAGCCGATACGTCCTGAAATGTGGTTTTCATCTCTTCAATGCGTTTTTTTGATACATCTGTGCCGCCAAACTGATAGGAAGGGATATAGGACAGAATATATTTCTGTTCATCTGCGGAAACCTGGTAGCTAAACCTCTTTCCCACATAAAACAATTCCGGTGAAGAATTGATGATATCACTGAGCAAAGCTCTGAACTCTTCCACCGTCAGTTCATATCTCTCCAGATCTATACCCGGCTCTGTTGCAAGCAGCCCTTCATAAATTCTCTTCCTGGCTTCACCGCCTTCTTCTGACACCCCACGCAGAGCCATGGATTTTTTTGAACCTGCCTGCGCGACAGCGGGCTGTCCATCCTGGATAAGCTGCAGCGTTCCCCTCTGCAATTCTCCCCTGGCCGTCTCCGCAGCGGATCCTGCCACCGGCTGCAGCAGCATGCCCAGAACCAGCAGGAATGCCAGACAGCGCGAATAATGTTTCCTTATCATAAACTTATTCCTTTCATTGTTGCAAAATAGATACCAGACTTGGAATCAGCTGTTTCTTTCGGGAGACCAGTCCTTTCAGTATCACCTTCTCCATATCATCATGGAGCCGGAAGGAATCCCTGACAACCTCCTCCGCCTTTTCACCGAAACAGAGAAGCTCTGTACTTTCTTTTACAATATTGGTCAGCATCACAAATGCCATGTTGATGCCCAGGGATGGGAAGATCTCCTCCAGATAAGGGACAATCTTTTCTTTGATCTCCTGAAGCTCGATGCTGTTCATGGAATTAATCTGACTCACCGTAAACTGGGTATCTCCTACTTCAAAGCGCTTGAGATCCTGTTCATAGATGTCCTTTGGCTCCCTGGAGCTGAGATCACTTCCCGCTCCAAACATGTCCACCGCAAACTCTTCAATCTCTACTCCACATATCTTTGACAGTTCCCTGGCAGCATCCTTATCCACCGCCGTACAGGTAGGAGAGCGGAACATTAAAGTGTCGGAAATGATGGCCGCCATCAGAAGGCCGGCAATATTTTTAGGAATCTCCACGTTATTTTCCTGGTATATCTGATAGATGATGGTGGCTGTACAACCCAGGGGCTGATTACGGAAGAGAACTGGTTCCAGCGTCTCCAATGTGCCTATCCGGTGATGGTCAATAATCTCCAGAATGTGGGCATTTTCGATGCCGTCCACCGTCTGGGAGCTCTCATTGTGGTCTACCAGGATCAGCTGTTTTTTGCGTAGGTTAATAAGATTCCGCCTCGAGATCATTCCCACATAATTATCTCTGGCATCCAATACCGGAAAGTCGCGGTGGCGCAGTTTTCCCATTACTTCCTTGATATCCTCTGTCTTGTCAGACAGATGAAAAGTAGTCAGATGGTTACGTTTCATAAAATACTCGATGGGCATACTCTGGTTGATCATCCGTGCCGCCGTAAAAGTATCATATGGTGTGACAATAATGCTGCATCCCCGCTCTTCCGCCAGTTTTTGTATGGTTTGCGACACTTTCGCCTCCATGCACACTACAATGCATGCTGCCTCCATCTCAATGGCGCAGAGCTGAGATTCATAGCGGTTCCCAAGGATCACCATATCCCCCTGATGAATGTAGTCTTCCATCACATCCGGATTTGCCGCTGCAATGACCACTTCACCTTTATTAAATACCGCCTCCTGATCCCCCACGATCATTTCCGCCTCTAATGTCTCCAGTATATTTTTATAGGAAGTTTTTGCAGTGGAAAGAATACTGTTGTCGTAGACGTCCATATAAGCCGTTGCGATATCTCCGATGGTGATCAGCCCGGATAACTTTCCCGCTTCCGAAGTGATAGGCAGCGTGACTACGTCCAGCTCCCGCATCATATTCCATGCCTTTTTCAAAGAAATATCCCCGGATACTCCCTTCGTCTTACGGATCTCGATATCACGCACTTCTGTCATGACATCTTCGATATAAAGAGGCGCCGGAGTCTGAAAATATTTCAGCACATACTGCGTCTCCTGGTTGATCTGCCCCGCCCTTCCCGCCACATAGCCTCCATCAAAAAGCGTATTTTTTAAATTTTCATAGGCAATGGCGGAACAGATGGAATCTGTATCCGGATTTTTATGTCCGATTATAAATACTGGCACCTGCTGTCCTTCTATCATTAAAATTCCTCACATACCTTTTAATTATTTGATATCTGAATCACAAACTTTTTTACTTTTGTTCCCTGATATCATTATTTATGTTCTGCTGTAAAATATACCACAAATGAAACGCACATATGAAACTCCCCAGCACCATAGGTTAACCGGGGAGATCTCTGCATTTTTAATCATCACAATATTTCGTTACGATCACTTCAAACTGTTTCCTTACTTCGGTAAATGCTTTTAAAAGCTTAGAAGAAAAGGTACCGCTCTGTCCATTGATGATCATCTGGTACACCTTATCTGTCTTATATGCCGCTTTATACACCCGTCTGGAACTGAGGGCGTCATATACATCCACAAGGGATACGATCTGCGCCGCGATGCTGATCTCTTCTCCCTTCAAGCCGTCCGGATAACCATTCCCATCGTATTTTTCATGGTGATGTCTGGCTATATCATAAGCACAATCACAAAATGCTTTGCTGTCTATATGGATCACTTTTTCTATAATTTCCGCACCCTTCGTCGTGTGGGATTTTATGATCTCATATTCATCTTCGGTTAATTTACCAGGTTTTAATATGATATGATCTGGAACAACAATTTTTCCAATATCATGCAGGGAAGATGCCCACCCGATCACATCTATCTTTTCTTCTGTAAGCCCGTATTCTGGATACAGCTTCATCACGCTTTCTCCCAGGCAGACCGAAAACTGACGGATCCTTTTTATATGCTGTTCAGACTCCAGGTTTCTGAACTCCACGATATTGCTTAAGGAATCAATCAGAACCTCATTTGTATGCTTTTGTTTCTCTGCCATCGCCTTCAGCATGGAATTTTGCTTTTTCAGCTTTTCCGTCTGATTTTTCACAGTAACCTCAAGCTGCGTTTTATACTGGAATACCTGAACCACATTATCCACCAGCTGCTTCACGATCTCAGGATGGATCGGCTTTTTGATATAACTTATGATACCGTATTCATAGGCCTTTTTCTCATATTCTGCCGTTTCCTCACTGGTGATCATGATAAAAGGAATCCGGTTCGGAAATTTCCTCTCACTCAGACGCTCCAGCACCTGAAAATTGTCCCTTACTGGAATCATGAGATTCACCAGAACGAGAGCAAGCGATGAAACATGATTTCTTAATATGTCAATTCCATCTTTTTCATTCGAGACTTCCAGAATCTTATATTCATCCTGGAACATCTCTACCAGCTTTGCACGGCTGGCTTCATCATCCTCAAGAATTAAAATTGTATCACGTGCCATATTTCTACCCATACTTTCTTTTCATATTTAGAATTTGACCATTACAACATTGTTATTTCTCAACTTAAAAATAATTCTGCTCACCTGGGAAGGCAACATGTATTTGAACTTGTTTATCTCGATCATGCTCCCCTCATAAGCATTGCCCCTGACATAGATCGCTTTCATGTCCTGATCGGTCAGGTTGGCAAGTTTGGATACCTCAGCATCCAGATCAGCCAGTTCATGATCCTTGGCCACGATCGTAGCATTCAGTTTTTTAATAATTTCCACTGCCTGCTCTTTATCTGGTGGCAGGGCCTGCAGGATCTTATGCCACTTTTCTTCCAACATGGATAACTCATCCAGGATCTGCTCTCTTTTTTGTGCAAATCTGGTCTGCTGCCTGTCATAGAGTTCATTTCGTCCCACTTCCAGGTATGTCTTAATATGCGAGCTGTTTCCGAGATTGTAAGTATCCACCCCGCGTACCGCACAGACCTTTCCGCCAAGAAGCATTCCCTTACTTCCGGATATGATCGCTTTTCCCATAGTATTAATGTCGCTGTTCATAATGTAATTTGCTTTCACATTGCCACCGGCATCAATATTTGCCGATTCAAAGAAACTGCCGGAAACCTCTCCCCCTGCTTCAATAAAGCAGTCATGCTTGGAACAGCTTCCCCTCTTGATCATTACATTACCGCCGGCGATCAGCCTGGCTGTCTCTACATTATACTCAACGATAATGTCTCCTGTCGCCTGAATATAACCACCAGAAAAAACACTTCCTATTACATATACCGAACCATCAACCTCTAATTTTCCTGTCACCGCCGTTACATCTTCACGTACAATAACCATATTGGAAATAATGATCCGCCCATTTACATACTCTAATTTCCCACTTAATTTGGAAACATAGGTCACTCCGTCAGGAGCAATGGTAAAGCCTACTCCTTTTAATGGCTTTTTTTCCAGCCCTTTGTTGGCATGAAGCACTTCGCCAAAAACATTGTGACCATCCTTTCCCTTCTGGGCAGGATGATACACAGCAATCTTTTCACCCTCTTCCACCATCTCGAAGGCTTCTATATTCACATAGTCCACCCCTCCGTCGGGCAGCGGCGCCGGGATACGGGGCAGATCCAGCCGGACAAAGAACTCAAACCAGCCATTCTTTCCGGTTTCGGCGGGCGTTCCTTCCGCAATCAGTACTTTTTCATTCATTCTTCTTTTCTTGATCATTTCGGTAATTGCAGCAGCCTTGATCCCAACTACAATTCCTCTTTCTTCCAGAGCCCCATAAATATCTTCTTCCTTCACCATATTACCAGGAAACCAGGGGATAAAGGCAAAAGCCTTCGTTCCATCATTCTCTACAAAAATACTGAACTCTTTTTTCGTCAAAGATTTTATATCAATTCCCGGCTTCGTATCATATTCCGGCTTCTTTGTCTTATCTTTTAAAAGTTTCTCACGTTTTTTCTTCATGTCTGTTGCGGAAAAAATCAGTTTAGCATAAGACGTGACATCCAGTCCTGCTTCCAGCCCCAGACGGATCTCCTTCATCTGCCAGTGGCTGAACAAAGGGTTTGTATACAACGAAACCTTTAACTTTTTTTCCAGCCCCAGACGGATCTCCCGCATCTGCATCCAGTTATAACAGGAGTTCGCATATACAGAGACATCCAGTTCCTCGTACAAACCGATCCGGATCTCATAGATCTGCTGCACATACATATCATCCGTCAGCCAGGTGTCTATAGGAAGCCCATCTTCCAATGCAAGCCGGATCTGTTCCAGTTCATCATCTACAAATCCTCTTTCCAAATACCTGGTAAGATCGTTGGAAGAATAATGGGACAGCCGGATCTGCTTCATGGTTTCATAACTATAGGAAGGATCCGCATATGCGGAAACATCTACCTTGTCTTTGATACCCATCCGGATCTGTTCCATCTGAAGCCAGTTGAGCTCCGGATTAGAATAAAGGGAAACATCCAGCCCCTCTTCCTTCCCAAGAAGAATTTCCTGATGTTGTTCTTTCATATATTCTGAATCTTCCATCATTGTAAAATTTGATTTTTTTGATGGAGCAGAGTTTGTATACATAATAAACACCAGCCTTTCATCTTATAATGCAGTCTATAATATTATACTATTTTTTTAAATAAAAGTCTACCATTGATTGTGTAAACGGCGAATTTTTGCGACTTTCAATATTTTACATTTATAACAAATTGAAATAGCTGTAGCTTTTTTATCCAAGATTCGATATAATAAAACCAGCGATGTAAATATACCACAAATTACTGCCCGTGATGATTATTCTGAATGGGGCGGAGATGGAGGAATCCCATGAAAATACAAGACTTGAAAAGCAAATTTACAGAAATATTTGGAGAGGGAGATGAACCCTGTATTTACTTTGCACCGGGACGGGTCAATCTCATCGGAGACCATACAGACTACAACGGAGGGCACGTATTTCCCTGCGCCCTGACGCTTGGTACATATGCTGTGGCGCGCCGGAGACCAGACCGTCTCCTAAAACTTTATTCAGAAAATTTCAGTTCAAGAGGAGTTTTTAATTCTTCACTGGAAGATATTGAATACTCAACGGAAGCAGAATGGACCAATTATCCAAAAGGAGTTATCTGGACTTTCTGTAAAAAAGGGTATCCCATAACAAGCGGCCTGGACCTTCTTTTCTATGGTGACATTCCTGGCGGCGCAGGCTTATCTTCCTCTGCTGCCATCGAAGTAGTGACCGGGCTGGTTTTAAAAGATCTTTTTGACATTAAAGACATCTCCATGGAAGAAATCGCCCTGCTGGGGCAATATTCAGAAAACCACTTTAACGGCATGAACTGTGGTATCATGGATCAATTCACCTCCGCTATGGGAAAGGAAGGACATGCCCTCTTTCTGGATACCAACACACTGGCGTACGAACATGTACCGGTTTACCTAAAAAATATTTCTATCATGATCACAAACAGCAAAGTAAAGCACAGTCTGGTTTCCTCCGCCTACAACGACCGCCGCAGAGAATGCGAAAAAGGTCTTAACCTGTTGCAGAAAATGATCGATATCAATAGTCTTGGTGATCTGAATAACGAACAATTTGAACGATATAAGGTACTGATCCAGGATGAGACGCTTCAAAAAAGGGTGAAGCATGCCGTCTCAGAAAACCGGCGCACCGTACATGCCCTGGATGCCCTCCGTTCTGACGATATACAGGAATTCGGCCGGCTGATGAATAAATCCCACTTATCCCTTAGAGATGATTTTGAAGCCTCCTGCGATGAAATAGATCTCCTTGTGAAAACAGCCTGGGAATTGCCCGGCGTGATCGGAAGCCGCATGACCGGCGGCGGTTTTGGAGGCTGCACCGTAAGTCTCGTAAAAAAACGAAACCGTAATTTGTTTAAGAGCAAGCTGACCGTTGTCTATCAGGAAGCCTTTGGTCTCCAGCCGGATTTTTATGAAGTTGAGATCGGAGGCGGTGCAAAAAAAATATCTGATCCCGCTTGACTGCTCCCTTAGGTAATAGTATATACTAACATTATCACCAGCCCAGAGGTATAAATTTGAACCCTGGAGCTAACGAGAAGGGAGAATCTTATATGAAAATATTAGTGACAGGAGGCGCTGGATATATCGGCAGCCACACCTGCGTCGAACTGCTGAACCATGGATATGAGACCGTCATCGTGGACAATCTGTACAACTCCAGCAGCAAGGCAGTGGAACGCATCGAAACCATCACACAGAAAAAACCTGTATTTTATAAGGTTGATCTTTTAGACAAAGCTTCCCTGGACTCTGTCTTTGCCAAGGAAAAACCAGATGCCGTGATTCATTTTGCCGGATTAAAGGCGGTTGGAGAATCGGTGGAAAAACCCATACAGTACTATCACAACAACCTGACCGGAACGCTGAATCTGGTGGACTGCATGAAGGATCATAGGGTGAAAAATATTATTTTCAGTTCATCTGCCACCGTCTATGGGGATCCGGCATTTGTTCCGATCACCGAAGAATGCCCGAAAGGATCGCCTACCAATCCTTATGGCTGGACCAAATGGATGATCGAGCAGATCCTGACAGACCTTCATACCTCGGATCCGGAATGGAATGTCATTCTCCTTCGTTACTTTAACCCCATCGGCGCCCATGAAAGCGGCCTGATCGGCGAGGATCCAAAGGGGATCCCCAATAACCTGGTGCCTTATGTAGCCCAGGTTGCCATCGGAAAACGAGACTGTCTGAACGTCTTTGGAGACGATTACAACACCCATGACGGAACAGGTGTCAGAGATTATATCCACGTGATGGATCTGGCTGCTGGACATGTAAAAGGTATTCAGAAGTTTTCTGAGAAACCAGAGGTACGGACCTACAATCTGGGAACTGGAAAAGGCTGCAGTGTTCTGGATATCCTCCACGCCTACGAGAAAGCCTGTGGACACAGCATTCCCTACGAGATCAAACCAAGACGCGCCGGTGATATAGACGCATCTTATTCTGAGTGCGGCAAAGCAAAAAAAGAGCTGGGATGGGAAGCAAAATACAATGTGGATGATATGTGCGCCGATTCCTGGCGCTGGCAGAGCATGAATCCAGATGGCTATGGGGAAGAGTAAAACATTTTTCAATTATAACAATATATATTATTTACAAGGGCGCCAGTTTAAACAGGTTTTAAATGGCGCCCTTGTTGACAATAAGTCACTAAAAAGCTCAAGATAGGTCATTGATGTTTTCTTTTGTTTTTGATAAAATTATGTGTATGATATTTATTTTACAAGGAGGAAAATAGCTTATGCAAAGAAAAATGGGATGGGTTCTATTTGCTCTGCTGCTTCTGGCTGGAATGCCTTTATTATGTTCAAGAAGCACTCAGGCAGCCAGTACCGCCGTTACTGTAACTCCCAGCCAGTCAGATGGAACTGTGGCTGTTACTGTTTCGGATGCAGAATTAAAGGGAAAGGAAATTTCTGTAATCTGCTACGCACCGGGAGTATCGGGAGCTTACAACGACCTGGCAGGAAACAAAGAAGCGATTGTATACTTGAACCAGTACACAATTAATGGGACTTTATCTTTTAACTTTAAGGTAAAAAAACAACTGGTTCCGGGAGTATATACCCTGGTTGTCACATCAGAAAAAGGACAGGCTGCAAGCCAGTTCCGCTTTATTCCTGAGGATAAACCGGCTCCGGTACAAACAGCAGCCCCTGGCGGAAACACTGCTAATCCACCGCTTTCTGATAAATCTGTTAAAGCAAAGAAGAAAGTTCTGCCCGCGCCGAAAAGCGTTAAGGCAAAATCTTCAAGCCGAAAGAAAATAAAAGTCACATGGAAAAAAGTGAAGGGCGCCAAGGGATATCAGATCGCTGCAGCGACAAAGAAAAAGGGAAAATACAAAGTGAAACTGACTGTAAAAGGCGGTTCAAAGAAAAAAGCAACGCTGAAAAAAATGAAGAGCGGCAAAGTGTATTACATTAAGGTGAGAGCATATCAGCTTACCGGGAAGAAAAAAACAGCTGGTAAATATTCCAAGATCGCAAAGGTAAAAGTTCGCTGAACGCTCATTTAAATCGAAATGGAGGATTTGTATGAAACAAATAACAAAACTTATTTTAGGTGGCGCAGTTCTGGGAGCTTTCTCGCTTTTGACAACTTCAATGATTCCATTGACAGGCGCCCATGCAGAAGCACCTGACTGGAAATATGGCCTGGGTGACGCACTAGGCTTTAACGAAAGTACATATGCAGCCATTGAAAAGAGCACAAAAGAGGATTCCTGGCGGGAAGGCTCTGTAACCGCTAATGGTGAGATCGCATTTATTGAGAGCTGTGATCCCGATGAAGATGTATTTATTTTTAATAATACCAAGATCGTCACAGATGGGACAGATATCTACGAGACACCGGATATCAGTGATATTCTTGACAGCCAGAGAAAAGGTGCTGTCACCCGTTCCAGTGCAAACGATTTTCCCTGGACCAGCGCTGTAAATAAATATGCCGCCAGCGTGTTTGGAGCTTCCTGGGGAACCACCTGGTCCCGCCCCTATCAGCCGGCGAGCCAGTACCGTATCAAAAACAACAGCTTTACCGAAGCAAACAAAGACAACTATAACCGATACACCAACTATGAGACAGGTGAAGTCGGAGCCCAGTGGAAGGATGCGGAGGGAAATGAGTGGAACCGCCGTTCCTTTGCTTCCCGCAGCGACGACGTCATTGTCACCTATATCGAAGCGCCAGACAATCAGGATCTGGATATCACACTGAGCATAGACCATATGGTGGAGATGAGAAACCAGGGATCGGTAAATCCAAGACCGGACTCGGATTATATTGTCACTCAGGATGACAATGGCTATACTATGGGTATGGTGGGCAAATATCCGGATCAGTACCGAAAAGGATCCAAAAACCGCACAAAGACGTTGTTTTCCAATGGCGGCTGGGGCTCTGCCACAAGAATTGTCACAGACGGAACCATCGATTATAAAGCAGATAAGCGCACGCTTACCAACACGAACGGATTTGGCTCCGGCACCATCAGCAATGCCAATGATCCCAAGATCACCATCACTGGCACAAAATCCGTTATGCTGATCACGAAGGTAGACCGCCAGGATGACGGCTGCAATACAGTACAGGATGTGAAAGAACAGCTCTATGACCGGCTGATCAGCGACATAGATGCTATTACTGCAAAATACGAAATAAAAAACACGGAAGAATCCTATAAAAAATTATTGGATCCCCATGTAAAGATCCACGGCGGAATGTTTGATAACGTCCGTATCAGCCTATGCCAGACTGATGAGGAAAAGGCCGACCGGAAACTCACAAATAAGGAATTGATCGACAAACAGAATGCCAATAAGTCAGAGATCAACAAGGCATTTCTGGAAAGGATCTACAACAATGGCCGTTTCGGGCTGATCTGCGCCAGCGGATACCATACAACCAGGCTCGGCGCCATCTGGACGGGCGCATGGAAACCGGACTGGAGCGGAGACTTTACGCTGGATGCCAACACAAACCTCCAGGTCTCCGGAATGAATACAGGTAATATGGCGGGTGCTGGCGAGGGTTACATCAATTTCATCGTCCGCATGGTGGCAGATTGGGAGACGGATGCGCAAAACGTCTATGGAATGACTGACGCCATCAAGGCACCTCCCCGTGTAGACGGCACCGGTCAGGCAGGAAGCTACCACTTTATCGATGGGTATCCCCATCTCTATGTAAATGGTATTACAGACTGGCTTATTATCCCGATCTTTGAATACTGGCAGTGTTATGGAGACCAGGAGATCCCCCTGGGCAAAGATATTGACCTGGAGCGGAATCAGCACGTACTGGACTGGTCAGACGAAGACGTGGAAAGGATCCGCAGCACCGGCAAGATGAAACTGGTGGAAGACATCCTCTATCCTATGCTTGACAAGACGATGAACTTCTGGCTCCAGTATGTAGATGAGCGCTATTATACAGACGGAAGTGGTAATATCCATCTCGATGACGGAACCACATTGTCTGATGCCATCGCTGCTGGTGACACAGCTGCAAAATACCTGTACTCACCAGGATATTCTCCGGAAAATTCTCCGGAGGGAGCCGCTGATAATTCCATCTATGCCCTGACCTACAATACGACCATGGATATATCAGCCACACACGATACTTTATTTATGGCAAGAGCGATCCTGGATGTGGTGAAACCTTCGGATGCGGCCGACAAATTAATGAGATGGAATACCCTTGAGAGCAGAATTCCAGAATATTTATATGCCGATACAGGAGAACTAAAAGAATGGGCAACGGAAAACCTCGGCGAAAAGCACCTTCACAGGCACGTAAGCCATGCCTATCCGGCGTGGCCCGGCTACGAGTCCCAGACAGACGACAATCTTCGTGATGGTATATTAAAAGCAATGGCTTTCCGCTCCGCGGCATACGGCGGAAAAGAGGCTTCTGAGTCCCATGGACCTACCCATAAGGCGCTGGTTGCCGCACGCCTGAAGGACTCAGACAGCCTAGATTCTGTACTGCGGTATCTGATGACAAGCAATTATCAGTACAGTTCCATGATGACCTCCCACAATGACAACCACAGTTCTACCTATTGTACCGATTCCGCTTTTGGAATCATGGGAGCAGTCAACGAATCCCTGCTCTACTCAAACACCGGAGAGATAGAGGTTCTCCCTGCATTGTTAGATTCCATGATGAGTGGAAATATCACCGGCCTGAGAGCCAGATGCAACGCAGAAGTAAACGACATTTCCTGGGATATCGCTGCCAAAAAGGTTTCTGTCACTATAACATCCGATCAGGATAACAACCAGATTGCCCTTTCCTGCGGTCCTGCCTGGAACGAGGCAAAGATCAATGGAGTAAAACAGGTGACTCGATATACTCCGCAGGATAAAGCGTATATTCTTCTGGATATAAATAAAAGCGAGTCTGTAACCGCAGAATTTACACTGGGCGATCAGATCCAGATCTCTACCTCAGCCAACACGGAAGAAAGAGTCCATGCCGGAGACAGCCTGGAATTTACAGCAGACTATACTTCCCTTTCCGAAGAGGCAGGCACTGTATCCTGGCATATAACAGATGCCATAAACAACCAGGATCTGGAGGATGCCAGTATTTCTCCAGAAGGAAAATTCACGGTGCCGGAAAGCGCAAAAGGGAAGATGCTGAAAATATTTGCTTCCTCATCCGATGGAACTGCTGTATCTAATGAGATCATCCTCAATGTTTCGGCAAACTCCGCCGGATCATCAGAAACAGAGGAATCATTTATGGCATATGCCGGATTGGAAAAGAGCCACATTGGACTTTACCTGTCAAACAATGCCCAAAGTAAGAAGATCCGGGCAGTCTGGACAGCTTATGATTCTTCTGGCGCCATGGTAGATCTCTCAGAACAGATCATCGAGCTGGGCGCAAACGAATACAAGAAACTATCCATTCCGGTACAGTGGCATAACGAAGTACACCAGTCTTCTGTATTCCTGTGGAATGCAGACAGCTTAGTGCCATATATGCCACAGTTACCAATTTCTATTGGCTAGGTCAGCAAATAAGACATGAAAACGCAATGATAAGAAAAATGCTATGCAGTGAGCTGTTCACCTGCATAGCATTTTTTGTCCTTCACCTATGACAAATAACTACATATTATATGAATAAAAGACAAAACAGGGGACTAACATGTACGACTGTAAATATATTGGAAAAATCCTTCAACAGGCTTCTCCTCAGGCGGCCGCCAGCATCACAGGATCCAAAAAGGCAAAAAGCCTGAGAGGAAGAGTTGCCTTTTATGATATCGGAAATGCTGTTTTGGTTTCCACCTCTCTTTCCGGGATCCCGTACCGCAATGGTTACTGCCAGTATCCGGTTCTTGGACTGCACATCCACGAGGGCAGCTCATGCAGCGGCAATAAAGAAGATCCCTTTGCCGATGCAGGCAGCCATTATAATCCCCATGACTGCCCACACCCAAATCATGCTGGGGATCTGCCGCCCGTCTTTGTCAATGAGGGCATGGCATGGAGCGCAGTCATCCTCACCAAATTCACCATAAGAGAACTTCTGGGAAAGGTGGTCATCCTCCATTCCATGGCAGATGATTTTCACAGCCAGCCTTCCGGTAACTCTGGAGAAAAGATCGCCTGTGGTATCATCCGGAGAACCTCTCCCTAGCATTCGTTGGGGGCAAAATACTTTTTGCCCCCAACATTTTATTATAATATGATTTTAAAAAATGATATTTCCTCCTCCCATCTGGCCGAGAGCAAAAAATTCTGCCGCCGGACACGGTCCTACATACCGTTTGCCGGTCTCTAAGAATTCCGTGTATGCCTCTCTGTGCAACGCCCGTTTTTCGTAATAGATCTCCATCTTTTTCTTTCTTAACAGGATCTTCCTCATTTGATCTTTGCGCTCTTTACGACGCTCTCTGGCTCTCTGTATGCTGAATTCCAGCTGCGCCCCCGCATTGTTTTTTTCCCTTAATACCTCATAGCGCATGCTCTCCAGGATCATTTTCTCGCAATCCGGATCATTTTTCATTTCCACCAGGGCAAGATCGCTGAAATTTACTGAAAGCAACAGAGAGTATTCTGATAAAAAAGGAAACATCTTTCGGATTTTTTCCTGAATGTATTCCCGGTATTCTTCCAGTGTCATCTCCTTGGGATCCTTTTTGGCAGCCGCCGCCTTAATCTGCGCCTTAAATCCATCCGGGCTTTCCAGATCCTTCTCGTTTCCTGTCTCTTTCTTTCTGATCCCAATGCTCCTATTGTGTGCTGCGTATTCAGCCAATATCGAATTCTGCATTGTGCTCCTCCCTCTTCTCAACTACATATTTATTTCTTCTCTAAATTACCATAAAAGGAAAAAGGACAGCGCTTTCCAATTAATCTTTTTCAATCCATTGAAAACACACTGTCCTTAGTCATTATGGCTTTGTACTATATATATCGGAATCTGTCCAAAATAGTTTAGGGCGTGTATGAAAACTCATTCTTACGTTCTGCACGCCCTAATATCTCCTTCTCTTCGATCTCTCCCATCAATCTCCTGATCTGTTCCACATCTGCAAGGTGGTCTGAAAACGCACTGGCACTGCCGGCAGCTACAGCCATCCGAAAAGCATAAGAAGGATTGCTGCTTTTCTGCCATCCCGCAAGAAACCCGGCTACCATGGAATCCCCAGCACCTACGCCATTGACAAGTTCCCCCTCTGGCGCTGGTGCCTCATAAATCCTTCCGTCCTCGGACAGAAGAAGCGCCCCGTCTCCCGCCATGGACACCAGCACATTTCTGGCGCCTCTGCGCTGCAGTTTCCCGGCACACTCCATAATCTCTTTCCTGGAAGTCAGCTTTCTGTCAAAGATCTGCCCCAGCTCATCCAGGTTTGGCTTGATGAGAAAAGGCTGCACTTCCAGGACACTCAGCAGCGCCTCCCCTGCAGCATCCACCACCACATCAATATCCTTTCCCGCCAGCATATCCATGATCTCCCTGTAGATATCATTAGAAAGAGAAACAGGAATACTGCCTGCCAGAACCAGCGTATCCCCCGCTAAAAGACTGTTTAGTTTCTCTAAAAGCTGCTCCCACTCCCCGGCACTGACCTCAGGTCCCATGCCATTTATCTCCGTTCCTTCGTAATTCTTTAACTTGATATTGATGCGGCTGTTGCCGCTGGCAAGCTTGATAAAATCAGCAGAACAGTGGAGGATCTCCAGCCTCCGCTGGATCTCTTCCCCCACAAATCCTGCCTGAAAACCATATGCCGTATTTTCTACTCCCAGTTGATTCAACACCAGGGAAACATTGATCCCCTTACCGCCAGGCAGCATCTGCTCCTCCCGGGTGCGGTTCGTCGCCCCCAGGGAAAAACCAGGAACGGTAACTATGTAATCCAAAGAAGGATTCAGAGTAACGGTATAGATCATAAGCGCCTCCCTGAATAATCGTCTCAATGGCACAGGATGAAAAAGCGTTCAAACCAATGCCTCCAGGCTATTTTAAAATCTGATCTCTTCTGCCTCTTCGTTCCGCAGATACGCTTCTACTCTTGGCCGGATCCTTATAAATGCCTGGGCTACAACAGGATCAAAATGACTGCCACTGGATTCCTCTATGATGCTATATGCCTTCTCTACTGACATGGCCTTTTTATAACATCGTTTGGAGATCAGGGCATCAAACACATCCGCCACTGCCATGATCCGTGCACAGAGAGGAATCTCTTCTCCCCTGAGTCCATCTGGATAACCCGAGCCATCCCATTTTTCATGATGGTATCTCGCCACCTGATGTGCCATATCCAGATACTCCCGGTCATCAATGGCGCCCATCGTGACATCTATGATCTTTCCTCCCTCAGAAGCATGCATTTTCATTCGTTCAAACTCCTCATCCGTCAGTTTGCCCGGTTTCTGAAGTATGGTATCTGATATCTTGATCTTTCCTATATCGTGAAGCGGTGCCGCTTTCCACAGATTCTCCATATAGACTGTGTTAATCACTTCTCTATAAGAAACTTCCTTGGAAAGCTCTTCTGCGATCATTTCAGCATAAGCGCTGGTCCGCTTTACATGCTCTCCGGTCTCTCCATCCCGGCTCTCAATAAGATTAGCCATACCTACAATGGTCTTGTACTGCATATCCATGATCCGCTGATTATTCTCATAGCTTTCCATCAGCTGCCGGTTCACAATCTTTCTGCCACTCCGGTAGACGATAGTCAGGCAGCCCAAAAGGACAATCACAATAACAACGATTGCTCCATTGCGCCAGATCCTAATCTGGGCCAGTTCTTCCTCCATATCCTCCTTTGCCGCATCCACTACCTTTTTCGTTCGCTCATAATACTTATTAAAGGCATCGTTTGCTTCTTCCAAATGCTCTTCCATTACCGTACAGACATAATACTCCGCCGATTTAAAAGCACCATCGCGGCTAAACTTCAGAGCGATATCGATCTGGGTATCAAAACCATTATAACTATTGGTAACCTGCCGGAACAGATCTTTCTCCTCCACATTAGTCAGCCGGGATTCAAACCCCCGGAACAGCTCGCGAATCTCTTTATCAAGTTCCTTTACCTGCTTTTCATAAATCTCATTTCTGCTGTCATCCGTATTCACAACATGGCTTGCCACCTGCGCCTGGATGCGGTACATGCGCTGATTGATCTCCGATAATATCCTGCGATTCTCGATATAACCGTCTATCAGGTTGTTGTATCTGTTGGTAATATTTTCCATATCCTTTAAAACGACAAAAAAACACCCAAAACTTATGATCGCCGCAATTATAACAGCAAAAAAGATACGCTTTGTAATACCCCTCACTCTATACGCACCTCCTTACTTCTCCCTGATACAGCACACTAATCTTCTTTAAGCGGAGCTTCTGTCGCCTTCACAAGATCATCCAGGACGTCCTGAAGTTTCAGATTATCTTTATTTCCTGAAATCATGATCATGCCAAATGCCGTGGAAGCATCCCAGAAATTTCCCCCTACATTTTGAACAATACTAAATTGCCTCTGATCCAGCAACGCCTTTAATGCCGGAGATTTCTGCACACTTTCTGACTGAGCGGCTTTGATATTTGCCGGGCCTTCACCGGTCTCTTCATAAAAGCGTTTTTGATTCTGCTCATTGGTCAGCCAGATCGCCAGCTTCTGCGCCCACTCCGGATGTTTTGTTGTTGCATTTATGCCCATCAGCTTATAACCGGAAAAACTTGCCATCTGTACCTGCTCCCCCAGAAGCGTATAGGTGGGCAGCTTCGCCGCTGCATAATGGTCTCCGTAAGTTTTGCTGACAACATCTACATTCCAGGTTCCACTTACTCCAGCAATGATCTCCCCTTTTTCTACCCCTTCTCTGAACTCATCATTATTACCACTGAAAAATGCCTTACTGGATGAAATCCGAAGCATCGCCTCTGCCACATCAGTTCCCGCGTACTTCCCGCTTTTTTCGTTCCAGTTGCACTGATTAGTAACTCTGTCAGGATTCAGCTTCAATTCAAATCCCGCACCGCCAAAAAAAGAATAAATGTACCAGCCGCTGGACCAGTCCATATATACTTTCTTTCCAGCTTCCTCCGCCACTTTCAGGATCTGGTCAAAAGTCTTTATATCCTTTGCATTAAAAAATTCACTATTATAATATAAAAAATACCCGTTCGAAGCAGTCTTGGGACACGCATAAAGCTGTCCTTCACACATAGCACTCTGAACCGCAGGAGAATCCTCACCGCCACTCTCCGAGATCACCTTATCCGTTCCAAAAGTAATGGGCAAAAGAGATTTATGGGAAACAAGTTCATAGAGCTGATCATCCACGAAGGAAAAAACATCTGCGCTCCCCTCTACATTTTTCAGATAATCTCCTTTAAAATCATTTTCATCTTCTACTCCAATATGTATATCAATCTCTGCCTGGTCTTTATAATTCTCACAAAACTCGTCTGACATCTCCCGCAATATCTTCTGGTTTGCCTCAGGTCCCCATAATTTTAAAGATACAGTTTCTTTCTGCTCTTCCTTTTGACAAGAACACAATAGCCCGCATGCCACGACTATGCACAGCATGAACATTACCCTTTTTCGCATGTCATTTCCCCCTTTAGTATTTAAACATAAAGATCAACGATTTCGTCATAAACCGACAGCAGTTAGCACATTATCATCGAGCTAGCTCTCCTATTATATTATACTACAATATACCTCTTAAAAGCAACATAATATGTCATTGTTTCTTAAAATTCTGGAGTATTTATGATACATATTTACGGCATTTCATAATTCAATGCACCAAATGAAAAAGAACTTCATATCCAGCCCCTGCCAAAATGAAACCGTTACACCAGCAGTGAAAGATCATGAAGTCCTGTCCTGTTTTCATAATAATCTGGATTAAGTTTTTACTCTGCCTTTTCCACCTCTACGATTGCTTCTTTTTTCATCGGAATACGGCAGTTTTTGTTGCTTCCGAACTCGACGATCACGACATCCTCCGTCATGTCGATGACTACTCCATAGAAGCCGCTGGTTGTAAGAATACTGTCACCAACTGCCACAGCAGCAACCATCGCTTCGTGCTCCTTCTCTTTTTTTCTCTGGGGACGGATCATCAAGAAATAAAATACTGCGATGATAACTACCCATACAAAAAGCATGTAATACGTTTCCATTCTTGTACCTCCTGAATACTGTTCAGATTTAATATCCTTCGGAACTCATTAAATCTATCTTTTTCTTTTTATATTCTGCAAAACGGTTGTTTTCGATCGCTTCGCGAATCTCATTCATCATTGTATTATAAAAATACAGATTATGCAAGACTAATAATCGAAGTCCCAGCATTTCTTTTGCTTTCAACAGATGCCGGATGTAGCTTCTTGAATAGTGACGGCACGCCGGACACTGGCAGCCCTCTTCCACAGGGCGCTCATCCAGCTCAAACCGCTTATTCATCAGATTCATTTTTCCCAGATTGGTATAAGCATGACCGTGGCGGCCGTTTCTTGCAGGGTAGACGCAGTCAAAGAAATCCACGCCTCTCTCCACACCCTCCAGTATATTTTCCGGCGTCCCCACTCCCATCAGATACACCGGCTTATCCTGGGGAAGCGCTGGCACCACCTCATCCAATATGCGGTACATCTCCTCATGGCTTTCTCCCACCGCCAGACCTCCCACAGCATAGCCGTCCAGATCCATTTCACCGATCTGCTGGGCATGCCGGATACGGATATCCTCAAAGGTGCCTCCCTGATTGATACCAAAGAGCAGCTGCTCTTTGTTCAGCGTGTCCTCTCTGGCATTCAGCCGCTCCATCTCTTTTTTGCAGCGCTCCAGCCACCTGGTAGTCCTCGCCACAGAGGCCTCCATATAATCTCTGGTGGCAGGATGGGGCGGGCATTCATCGAATGCCATGGCAATGGTGGAAGCAAGATTGGACTGGATCTGCATGCTTTCCTCCGGCCCCATAAATATCTTTCTTCCATCGATATGGGAGTTGAAATAAACCCCCTCTTCTTTGATCTTCCGCAGCCCCGCCAGGGAAAATACCTGAAAGCCGCCGGAGTCCGTCAGGATCGGCCGGTCCCAGTTCATAAACCGGTGAAGCCCCCCCATTTTTCTCACCACATCGTCTCCCGGCCTCACATGAAGATGATAGGTGTTGGACAGTTCCACCTGGGTGCCGATCTCTTTTAGATCCACCGATGACACTGCCCCTTTGATGGCAGCTGCCGTTCCCACATTCATAAACACCGGCGTCAGGATATCACCGTGAGGTGTTTTCATCACTCCGCTGCGCGCCTTCCCCTCCTGGGCTTTTATTGAAAATCGCTTCATTTATCTGTCTTTCCTCCCCAAAGTTTCGCAAAACGTATATACAGCCACAGCATGATCGGGATCAGGATCGATGCCCCCAGACATGCCTTGAACAATCCTCCAGATGCGGGTGAAGTTGTCAGCGCCGCAATCAGTGTAACAATGTAGAGCAGCACCAGCAACACTACGCCCGCCATGGCAGTGATGCGGACTCCTCTGGGATAAGAACTGACCGGCATCTCCTGTTCAGTCCCCTGTTCTTTCTTCTGTTCTTTAATCTGTTCATTCATGTTCCAGCGCTTCCTTTCCGCCTTTTATTCTCATTAAATGCTCTTTTAACTTTTTCTCACACCCCTGATCAGACAGTGTATAAAACCTCTCATCTTTCGCCTCATCCGGCAGATACTGCTGATCTACATAATGGTTTTCGTAGCTGTGGGCATATTTATAACCAATGCCATGCCCCAGCTTTGCCGCCCCCTTATAATGGGAATCCTGGAGATAGGAGGGGATGCGGTAATTGGGATGAGATGCTACATATTCCATCGCAGCATCAATAGCCACGATGGCTGAATTGCTCTTCGGTGCACATGCCACGTAAGCTGCCGCCTGGGCCAGCACGATACGTGCCTCCGGCATTCCCAGCCGCTCCACTGCCTGAGCCGCCTGAGTCGCCACTACCAGCGCCTGGGGATCGGCATTGGATACATCCTCAGAAGCACAGATCATGATCCTCCGGGCGATAAAACGGATATCCTCGCCAGCATAGAGCATCCGCGCCAGATAGTACACCGCCGCATCCGGATCTGATCCCCGCATACTCTTGATGAATGCCGAGATGGTATCGTAGTGGTTATCTCCGGTTTTATCATACCGCAGTGTCCGCTTCTGAATACACTCTTCTGCCACCTCCAGCGTAATATGGATCTTTCCGTCCCCGCTCCGCTCCGTGGTCAGCACGCCGAGCTCTATGGCGTTCAGCGCTGTCCTGGCATCCCCTCCACTGATATCAGCAAGAAAATCTAATGCTTCCTTATCAATCTCTGCCTGATAGCTTCCCAGCCCCCGCTCTTTGTCTGCCAGCGCCCGGCAGATCAGATCCCGGATGTTTTCCTCCGATAATGGATGAAGTTCAAAAATGATCGAGCGGGAGATCAGCGCCCCATTGACCTCAAAATAAGGATTTTCCGTCGTAGCACCGATCAGTACCACCGTCCCGTCCTCCACAAAGGGAAGCAGATAGTCCTGCTGCCCTTTGTTGAATCGATGGATCTCATCAATAAACAAAATGGTTTTTCTGGTATACATGCCAGCATTTTCCTTAGCCTTCCGGATAACCTCTTCCATGTCCTTCTTCCCGGCAGAGGTGGCATTGATCTGGAGGAATTCAGCCTTTGTGGTTCCCGCGATCACCTTTGCCAGCGTCGTCTTTCCGGTCCCAGGCGGACCGAACAAAAGGATCGAACTTAGTTTATCCGCCTGGATCGCCCGGTAAAGCAGCTTGTCCTTCCCTATTATGTGCTCCTGTCCAACTACTTCATCCAGTGTTCTGGGACGGAGCCTGGAAGCAAGGGGAGATTCCTTTTCTTTATTTTTTTCATTCATGTATTCCAGTAGATCCATGTCTCTTCCTCCCTGTCTATCCCTGTTCTTCCTCCGGTCTTTTCTGTCACTTCCCGCTCCAGTATATCTGCCTTCTGGGCAGGAACCAGATAGGTAAGCTCCACCTTTTCCCCATATACCGCATCTTTTTCCGGAAGTTCAAGCCCCGCCGCAATATGCTGAATCTTTCCGAGTCCATTATAGTCTGTCACAAAATGCACCAGACAGCCACGAATCTTTTCCCTGATCACGCAGTTCTCCAGTCCGGCTTTTACCGCCGCCGAATACGCCCGCACCAGTCCACCGGTGCCCAGCAGGGTTCCCCCAAAATAGCGGGTCACCACCACAAGAACATTGTGCAGTCCCTGTCCCGTCAGTACATCCATCATCGGCCTCCCAGCCGTTCCAGAGGGTTCCCCGTCATCACTGCAGCGCTCTGTCTCATTCTTTTCTCCCACCACATAGGCAAAACAGTTGTGTCTCGCATCATAATATTTTTTCCGCACCTGAGAAAGATATGCCAGCGCCTCCTCCTCTGTCTGTATGGGAAATATACTGGCGATAAAACGGGACTTTTTCTCTACCACTTCGCCAGTGCCCCCCTCGGCCACAATTTTCAGGGATCCTTCCATGTCGCACCTGTCCTTTCCCCATCAAAAGATCATAATGCCAGGGCTAAAATATCCTTTTACCCCAGCAACATATCACTAGTTTACTAATTTTTCTTTTCCTTTGCAAGAGTTTTTGGTATACTATCCTTAGAATATGTCAAACATCCCAGCCCATACCGGACTGGATTCCAATAGAAAGGTTTGATCTTCTTATGAATTATAGCAGAAAAAGCGTGCTGGCGAAAGCAAAGTCTCTCAAATCGCCCGCCACTCACCGCATACACAAGCTAAAAGTACTGGCTGCCAGACTGATCCTGATCTTTTTGGTGATCTGTGCTGTCACAGGGATCAGCGGGCTTGCCGGAATCATCAATGGACTAATGGAGACGGCCCCCAGTATCGAATCCATCAATGTAGTGCCGGAAGGATATGCCACAACGATCCTAAATTCCAAGGGCAAAGTCGTTCAGACACTGGTAGGAAGAGAAGCGAACCGGGAATATGCTACTTTGGAACAGATCCCGGCTCATCTTCAGGATGCCTTTGTAGCAATCGAGGACGAACGTTTCTGGACCCACGACGGCATTGACTTACGAGGAATCTTTCGTGCCATCTACAGCGCACTGACCAATGGCGGCGAGTTCCGCCAGGGCGCCAGCACTCTCACCCAGCAGCTCCTGAAAAACCAGGTCTTTGGAGGCGGAGAAGAACACACACTGGTGCAGAAGATCGAGCGTAAGATCCAGGAACAGTATCTGGCGATACAATTAGAGAATAAGCTGACAAAAAACCAGATCCTGGAATATTACCTGAACACGATAAACCTTGGCCAGAACACCCTTGGAGTGCAGGCCGCCTCAAAACGGTATTTTAATAAGGATGTTTCGGAACTGACTATATCAGAATCCGCTGTCCTGGCTGGTATCACCCAGAACCCATCCGGATACAACCCCATTACCCACCCAAAGAAAAATGCGAAGAAGCGTGCTACAGTTCTCTCTTATATGAAGAAACAGGGGCGCATCACTTCTGACGAATATGACAAAGCCATGGCGGATAAAGTATATGCCCGGATCAAATCCGTGAATAAGGAAACTGCAGCTCTCTCCGGCCCCACATCTTATTTTACCGATTCCCTGATCGACCAGGTGATCGCCGACATGAAAGAAGAATTGGGATACACCGAAACCCAGGCATACAATGCCCTATACCGGGGCGGACTGACGATCCACTCCACCCAGGATTCTTCCATGCAGAAGATCTGCGACAAGGTGATCAACAACAATGCCTATTATCCTGTGGACTCCACCTATCAGCTGAATTACCAGCTCACTGTGACAGACTCCAAAGGAAAGGCCCGCAATTATAATGCTGGAACAATGAAAAACTGGTTTGCCAAGGAGAAAAAGAAGGAGATCAGCCTGTATTATAATGATAAAAAGGGCGCCAAAAAGTATATAGAAACCTATAAAAAAGCAATGAGCAAGGGGAAAAATGTAGAGGGAGAAAAGATCGAATATGTGATCCAGCCCCAGGCCTCATTTGTAGTCATGGACCAGCACACTGGCCAGGTCAAAGCCATCGCTGGCGGCCGGGGGAAAAAGACCGCCAGCCGGACATTGAACCGCGCCACTTTATCCCTGCGCCAGCCCGGTTCCACTTTTAAAGTCCTTTCTACCTACCTGCCGGCACTGGACACTTCCGGCATGAACCTTGCCACCGTCCAGGTAGACGAGCCATACTACTATCCGGGCACAAAACGTCTTGTAAAAAACTGGTATCCTGGATACCGTGGTCCTAGTACAATCCGCAAAGCCATTGCTAACTCCATGAATGTAATTGCAGTTAAGACACTGGAGCAGGTTACACCCAAGATTGGTTATGATTATTTATTAAATCTAGGTTTCACCTCGCTTGTGGACAGCTATACTGACCCCTCCGGGAAAATCTTTACTGACATTTCACTTCCCATGGCGCTGGGTGGTCTGACCAAAGGAGTATCAAATCTGGAATTAACTTCCGCTTTTGCCAGTATCGCCAATAACGGCGTTTACAACAGACCAACCTTTTACACAAAAGTGATCGATCACAACGGAAATGTTCTGCTGGATAATCTGCCAAAGAAAGAAAAAAAGACTTCAGAAGATAAAACCGATACTGTCTTCACAACACCTACCAGCAAGCAGGTTATGAAGGATTCCACCGCATGGCTTCTGACGGATGCCATGAAAGATGTGATCAACGCCGGCACTGGAACGGCACTGAGATTTTCAGAAATTGATATGCCTCTGGCTGGAAAGACTGGTACTACCACCGACAACAAGGATCTCTGGTTTGTGGGATACACACCCTATCTGACTGCCGGAGTCTGGGGCGGTTTTGATGCCAGTGAAAAACAAAATAACACCACGTATCATAAAACGATCTGGAAAGCGATCATGGAAAGAATAAACAAACGTTATGAGAAAAAAGATTTTGAGAAACCGGATTCGGTGGTTTCCGCCTACGTTTGCCTCCAATGCGGAAAGCTAGTGACAGACGGAACCCACACATCCACAAGAATAAAAGAATACTTTGCCAAAGGCAGCATACCATCAGAGACCTGTACCGGCCACTAAAACAATCAATACTAAGTTTCTGCTGCATTTACACAATGTAATCTTATCGGTATTCAGCCCAGCGGGTTCAAATTGGCACCGCCGGGCTGGTATTTACTGTATCAGCGTCACATACCGCTTTACCGCATCCTGCCAGGAAGGGAGCTTGTTAAATCCATTTTTAACAAGCTCTTCTTTGCTCATGCGGCTGTTTTTGGGACGTTTTGCCTTTGCTGGAAACTCTTCACTTGACACTGGTGTTACTTCTACTTCATTCATCCCCGCTGCCGCAAAGATCTCTTTGGCAAATTCATACCAGCTGCAGATCCCTTCATTCGTTGCATGATATTCTCCATATTTCTCTGTTTCGATCATATCCACTAAAAGTGCTGCCAGATCATAGGTATAGGTGGGAGAACCGATCTGGTCATCCACCACCCGGACCGCACCATTTTCCCTGCCGAGACGGAGCATGGTTTTGATAAAATTATTGCCATTGACACCAAATACCCAGGAAATCCGCACAATAAAGAATTTATTAATTCTTGATTTTATTTCCTGTTCCCCCTCATATTTCGTCAATCCATAGACATTGAGGGGATCCGGCTCATCTCCTGGCTCCCATGGTCTCTCACCCTCTCCAGAAAAAATATAGTCTGTACTGAGATACAAAAGCTTACAATCCAGTTCTGCACATACCTCCGCCACATTTTTTGTTCCCTCAGCATTGACCCGCCGGCACAGCTCTACCTCTTCTTCTGCCCGGTCCACTGCCGTGTAGGCGCTGCAGTGAATGACTGCTTCAGGTGCAGCTTGTGTAATAACTCTTTTAACGCATTGGGCATCTGTGATATCCATTTCCTCAATATCCACTCCCACTGCCTCATGTCCCCGTTTTTTCAGCTCCCCCATTACATCATGCCCCAGCTGTCCATTGATCCCCGTCACTAATACCTTCATTTTGTCAGATCCTTTCCATACATTTTATCAAAATAACTGGCATACTCGCCGCTGATAATGTTCTCCCACCACTCCCTGTTATCCAGATACCACTGAATGGTCTGCCTGATCCCTGTCTCAAAAGTGTACTTTGGTTTCCAGCCCAATTCGGTCTCCAGCTTTGTGGGATCGATGGCATAGCGCAGGTCATGCCCTGGCCGGTCTGTCACAAATTCGATCAGGCTCTCTGGCTTACCCAGCGCTTTTAATATCGTCTTTACTACTTCAAGATTGGTCTTCTCATTGTGGCCGCCCACATTGTACACTTCACCGACTCTGCCCTTATGAATAATGAGATCAATGGCATCGCAGTGATCCGATACATGCAGCCAGTCCCTCACATTTTCACCTTTTCCATAGACAGGCAGCTTTTCATCTGCCAGGGCCCGGGATATGATCAGAGGAATGAGTTTTTCTGGGAAATGGTAAGGTCCATAGTTGTTAGAGCATCGGGAGATGGTCACCGGCAGCCCATAAGTCCGGTAATAGGCGAGAACAAAAAGATCTGCACTGGCCTTACTGGAAGAATAGGGGCTGGAAGTATGCAGCGGTGTATCCTCGCGGAAAAACAGATCCGGGCGGTCCAGAGGAAGATCCCCGTAGACCTCATCTGTGGAAACTTGATGATAACGCTTTACCCCGAACTCTTTGGAAGCATCTAAAAGCACCTGGGTTCCCATGACATTCGTCTGTACAAAAATGCCTGGATCGGTGATAGAGCGGTCTACATGGCTCTCCGCCGCAAAATTTACGATGATGTCCGGCTTCTCCTTTTCAAACAGATCCATGATAAAGCTCCGGTCTGCGATATCCCCCCGGATAAATTTATAATTTGGCTTATCTTCTACCGGTTTCAATGTCTCCAGATTGCCAGCATAGGTCAGCAGATCGAGATTGATCACTGTATGCTCTGGATACTTATTTACCATATGGTGCACAAAATTGCCGCC
>CAJUFM010000024.1 GCA_910585745.1 uncultured Eubacterium sp.
AAATATATGAACTTTTCAAGGTACTATAGTGGGAGCTTTTGACCCCAACATCATATATATGGTAGTATAACGAATATTAAATAATTGGCACATTCACATACTGGATGTTAAAAGGTCTTCTGTATCTGAACTTAATGGGAATTAGATACAGGAGACCTTTTGCTCTCAACTTCATTCGTCCAGGTAGCTCAATGGCTTCGTTGGGCTATCTTAGGTTCTCCAATAGCATGACTGGTATCCTCAGATTCCCGGTACCAGTGCCCATTTCGATATCCGGTTTGTTGTCGCCGTGGAAATCAGATCCACCGGTGATAAAAAGGCCGTATTCGTTTGCCAGCTTGCGTACAAATGCTTCGTCAGTGCCATGGTTTCGTGAGTAGAGGGCCTCGATTCCCCGGATGCCATAGGTTTTGAGTGTTTCTAGCATTTTCCGGATCTGGCTGACAGATAGTTTGTACAGAAGGGGATGCGCCAGTACAGGGATACCGCCGGCATCCTGGATGAGTTGAATGGCGCCTTCTGGTGTCAAATATTCACGGTTTACAAAATAAGGGCTGTCAATGGCGAGACAGGTCTTAAAGGCGGCGTCCATAGAGGGAACACCACCATTTTCTAACAATAATTTAGCGAAATGAGCTCTGGTCAGTATCATGTCACCAAATTTTTCTGTCAATTCCTGGTAGGTAATGGGATATCCAGCATTGTGAAGATTCTCACACATTTTTTTGTTGCGGTTGTCCCGCTCTTCTGCTACTTTTTTTAATGTAGAGACCAGGGCAGGATTTGTGTGGTCAATGTTGTAGCCCAGAATATGGATCTCTACACTCTGGTCAGGGGAAACCGGATACTGGCAGGATAGTTCGACTCCAGGGATCACCTGAATGTGCTGATCCAGTTCTTCAGCTTTGCGTATTGCCCGGGCGACCCCATCTACTGTATCGTGGTCGGTGAGGGCAAATGCCACAAGATCATTCTTAATTCCCCGAAGCACCAGTTCTTCCGGCGTCAGTGTGCCGTCCGAGCAGGTGGAGTGCACGTGTAAATCTATATATCTCATTCCAAGCCTCCTTATTATCTCTCATCGCTTCTATCAAATGATGTTGGGGTCAAAAGGCATTTTGCCCCCAACGGATGCTACGGATTGCTCCGTTGTTTTACAACTCCCGCAATCCTAGAAAGGCATTTTAACCTTTTGACCCTAGCATCAACAAATTATTATAGCATAAGCATATTAGAATTGGTAGACTCATATAATAAAAAATAATTAAGTTTGAGATATGGAGCGATGAACATGAAAACAAAAGCTATAAAAATGTTGAAAAGCATTCTGGTGGCTTATATACTGACTGCGGTGGTGCTGCTGGTGCTGTCTTTTATCATGTATAAATGCAAGATGTCTATGGCAGGGGCCAATGGGGGAATTTTATTTACATATGTGATCTCCTGCCTGGTGGGAGGATTCCTTTTCAGCGGAGGGCTGGAGGAAAAAAGATATCTGGGCGGCGGTCTGCTGGGGCTCGTTTACTTTGCGGTGGTATATTGTGTCAGTGCCGTGTGGAACCAAAGCGTAGCAGCTCAGATGTCAGGCATGCTCACGGCATTTCTGGTCTGTATTTTTTCGGGAATGCTGGGAGGAATGATCCGATCTGGGATAAAATAGCGTGAGTTAGTGATTCTTAGTTGAAATCCCGGTTTTTTTATGATATACTAGTGACAATATGCGAAACGTATCGAAGAAAGGAAGACGATCATGAAAAGAATTCAGACACTTACATCAAAAAATCTCAAAGATACTGTAAAAAAAGGCGGTTGCGGCGAGTGCCAGACATCCTGTCAGTCTGCCTGCAAAACCTCCTGTACCGTTGGGAACCAGAGCTGTGAAAACAAATAAATGACATAAGAATCTGAGCAATAGAGGACTTGTTTGGTTTGTAAAGATCAGGCAAAGTCCTTTCTTGCGTTAGCGCAGTCAGACTATGTTTTGAAAGATCGAAGATAACGGGGAAAATTAGAAATGATTCATCAATATAAAAATAATGGATATAATATAATTCTGGATGTAAACAGCGGCTCTGTCCATGTGGTAGATGATGTGGCATATGATGTGATCAGCATGTACGAAGAAAAGGGAGAAAAAGAAATTACGGAGATCATCTGCAGTAAATATAGTGACAAGGGGATCACAGAGGAAGAGCTGGGAGAATTATTTAATGATCTGGAGCAGTTGAAAGAAGAGGGAACTTTATTCACAGAGGATAACTATAAAGAGGGCGTGATTGATTTTAAACAGCGCCAGACAGTAGTGAAGGCTCTTTGCCTTCATATTGCTCATGCCTGCAATCTCTCCTGCCGATATTGTTTTGCCGGCGAGGGGGAGTATAAGGGAGACCGGTCCCTGATGAGTTTTGAAGTGGGGAAAAAAGCATTGGATTTTCTCGTGGAGAATTCTGGCAGCAGACGCAATCTGGAAGTGGACTTTTTTGGCGGGGAACCCTTGATGAATTTTGAGGTAGTCAGACAGCTGGTAGCATATGGCAGGAGCCTTGAGGAAAAATATGACAAGCATTTTCGCTTTACCCTTACCACCAATGGAGTGCTGTTGAATGATGAAATCATAGACTTTGCCAATCAGGAGATGGATAATATCGTCCTCAGCATCGACGGCAGAAAAGAAGTGCACGATCATATGCGTCCCAATAAAAACGGGGAAGGCAGTTACGATCTGATCCTGGATAAATTTAAGAAGGTGGCTGAGAGCCGCCATCAGCAGAAGTACTATGTTCGGGGAACTTTTACCCATTACAATCTGGATTTTGTGGAGGATGTGCTGCATTTGGCGGATCAGGGGTTTGAACAGATCTCTGTGGAGCCAGTGGTGGCGGCACCGGAGGAGCCCTATGCTATACGGGAAGAAGATATACCGGTGATCTGTGAGGGGTATGACAGACTGGCCCAGGAAATGATCAAAAGAAAAAAGGAAGGCAGAGGATTCCACTTTTTTCACTATATGATCGATCTGACAGGAGGTCCCTGTGTCTACAAGAGATTGTCCGGCTGTGGATCCGGGACGGAGTATCTGGCGGTCACTCCCTGGGGAGACCTGTACCCCTGCCATCAGTTTGTGGGAAATGAGGATTTTCTGCTGGGAAATGTGGAAGATGGGATTGTAAATACGGAGATCCGGGATGAGTTTAAACTTTGTAATGTATATGCCAAAGAGGAGTGCCGGAATTGTTTTGCCAGATTTTACTGTAGCGGCGGTTGTGCCGCAAATGCATTTAATATGCACCAGGACATTAATAAACCCTACGAAATTGGCTGTCAGTTACAGAAAAAAAGGATTGAGTGTGCCCTGATGATTCAGGCTGCCCTTGCAGCAGAGGAATAAAAACAGACTATATTGTTTGTTTGAAGGCCTCTCAAATGTAAATTATATATTAATTTTGCAAAAAACATTTGAAAAATGCCGGATTGGGTTTATAATAGAAATAAGTATGTTTACTTGACACGGGATTGGGGAAACTGGAATATAGAGAAAATACATGGATAAAGTCAGGGAAAGTCAAGAAAGGAGAAAGTCATGGACATTGGAATAGATCTGGGTACAGCGAGTATTCTTGTATACGTGAAAGGCAAGGGTGTTGTGCTGAAGGAGCCTAGTGTGGTTGCATTTGACAGAGATACGAATAGGATCAAGGCGATCGGTGAAGAGGCGAGACTGATGCTGGGACGTACACCAGGAAATATTGTGGCGGTCCGCCCGTTGAGACAGGGAGTTATCTCTGACTATACGGTGACGGAGAAAATGCTTAAATATTTTATTCAGAAGGCAGTTGGCAAGCAGAGATTCCGTAAGCCGTTGATCAGTATCTGTGTGCCCAGCGGCGTCACAGAGGTGGAGAGAAAGGCCGTAGAGGATGCAGCATTTCAGGCAGGCGCCAGAGATGTCAAGATCATCGAAGAACCCATTGCAGCTGCGATAGGTGCAGGTATTGATATCGCCAGACCTTGTGGAAACATGATCGTGGATATCGGTGGCGGAACGTCAGATATCGCAGTCATCTCCCTGGGCGGAACCGTGGTAAGCACTTCCATTAAGATCGCAGGGGATGATTTTGATGATGCTATCGTAAGATATATGAGAAAGAGACACAACCTCCTGATCGGTGAAAGAACTGCTGAGGACATAAAGATCCGCATTGGTTCTGCGTTTCCAAGGCCGGAAGTGGAGGAAGTGGATGTCCGTGGACGAAATCTGGTGACTGGTCTGCCCAAGACCATCACAGTCACTTCCGAAGAGACCGAAGAGGCATTGAAGGATACGACGCTGCAGATCGTGGAGGCAGTTCACAGTGTTTTGGAGAAGACGCCGCCGGAGCTGGCAGCAGACATTGCAGACCGCGGTATTGTACTGACTGGTGGAGGAAGTCTTTTGTATGGATTGGAAGAGCTGATTGAGAGCAAGACAGGTATCACCACCATGACAGCGGAGGAGCCAATGACAGCAGTGGCCATTGGAACTGGTAAGTACGTAGAGTTCCTGAGCGGAACAACGAATGAGAGCTGAAGAGGAGGAAAGAAATGTTAAGAGGTCTTTATACTTCGTGGACAGGGATGGTCAACGAACAAAATCGATTGGATGTTATTTCAAATAATCTGGCGAACTCAGATACTGCCGGGTATAAGCAGGAGAGTGTAAGCAGCCAGGCATTTGACAAACTGCTGACAATTAAGATTAGAGACGGATCTCAGGCATATCACAACGAGGCCATCGGGACGATGAGCCTGGGTGTGAAGATTGGCGAGGTGTATACAGATTATACCCAGGGATCGGTGAGAAACACCGGCGGGAGCTTTGATGTGGCACTGAGCGGGAAAGGATTTTTTACTATAAATTACACAAATTCCAAGGGAGAGACTTCTACCAGGTATACCAGGGACGGAAGTTTTCAGGTGACCAAGGAAGGCATTCTTGTGGATTCTGAAGGAAACCGGGTACAGGGAGAAGGTGGAGATATCCAGGTTCCAACAGATGCAAAAAATGTTGTGATCAGCAATGATGGGACAGTGACAGCAGATGGAGTTATCATTGACCGGTTAAAGATCACGGATTTTGCAGATTATGATTACATAATAAAAGTTGGCGACAATATGTATACGGTTGTGGACGGAGCGACGGAGAAAGAAGCCGATGCCTCTGTGATGCAGGGATATATTGAGATGTCAAATGTTAATGTTGTGTCCGAAATGGTCGATATGATTACTATAACGAGAGCCTATGAGGCAAATCAGAAAGTGATCCGCTCTATGGATTCCATGCTTGAACGGGCAGCAAATCAGGTTGGAAAGCTTGGATAACAAAGAATACAGCGGTGCATGAGACAGGCGAGAGCAGACGTTAGGAGGAAATGATTATGATGCGTTCACTTTGGACTGCGGCGTCAGGAATGATCGCTCAGCAGACAAATCTGGATACGATTTCTAATAATCTGTCCAATATCAATACGACAGGCTATAAGACAGAGGCTGTCAACTTTAAATCTTTATTATACCAGACGATACAGGGAAAGTCCTATGACAGTACCGGAGAGCCAAAACCGGTAGGAGCCCAGGTAGGGCTTGGCGTCAGACCGGCTGCCATTGTATCAGACTTTAACCAGGGACCACTTCTTGATTCCAACGGAGCTTTTGATTATGCTCTCCAGGGAGAGGGATTTTTCCAGGTCAGACTGGATGATGGAAGCATTGGTTATACAAGAAACGGAAATTTCAACGTTTCAGTAACGGGAGATGGTATGGCACTTACGGATTCCAACGGTCATCCTGTGATCGCGGCCAATGGACAGCCGATCACCTTCCCGGCAAATATTGATTCTTCCAAGCTGACGGTAGATGTATATGGTAACTTCATGTATCCGGATGAGACGAACAATGCCCAGCTGATGGGGATACAGATCGGACTTGCCAGATTCCCAAACCCAGCGGGTCTGGACCGGACCATGGATACGATCATGAAAGAATCTCCGGCTTCCGGAGCGGTGATTACGACTACGGCAGATCAGCTGGGGTCTAAGATTGTATCGGGGCGTCTCGAAGGATCCAACGTGCAGGCTGTGGATGAGATGGTCAATATGATCGTTGCCCAGCGTGCCTATGAAATGAATTCCAAGGCAATCACAGCATCCGACGAAATGCTTCAGCAGGCGAACAACCTCAGATCATAAGGAGGGATAGCTTATGTCTTTATCCGTAAATAATTTAAATAGTGCTCTGTTGGGTTCTTCCATAGGGGCAGATTCCCTGACGGGCGCTGCTGCTGCGAACCGGCTCACAAATCAGATCCAGGATGCCGGAACAGACGAAGAGATGATGTCAGCATGTGAGCAGTTTGAGACCTATCTTCTGCAGAAAATGTTCCAGACCATGGAAAAAACGGCGAAGGTATTTAGTGATGAAGAAGAAGAGGGCGGCGAGTATGTCGATATGTTCAGTGACAATATGTATCAGGCACTGGCGGAAAATATGGTATCGACAGGAAATGGACTGGGAATCGCCCAGACTCTCTATGATTCCATGGCTAGAAACATGGGGCTCACCACGACGGAAGAATAGATGTGGAAGTGGTTTTGACACTTTTTTGATAGTTAGTAATAAACCGGTCTGCAGCATTAGGCTGGCGGTAACATAATGGAATAACTGGCGCCCTGTACAGGGCGCCTTTTTGGAGGAATGGGGATTACTATGGAAGAGCGGAAGGGATATGTGGAGCATATAATTTACCGCAATGTGGAAAATGGATATACAGTCTTTGAATTTGCCTGTGAAAACGATGAGGGTGAAGTGCTGGAGACCTGTGTGGGTGTATTTCCCTTTATTAATGAGGGGGAATACATGCTGCTGCGGGGCAGTATGGTAAAGCATCCTACATATCACGAACAGTTCAAAGTAGAAAGCAGTGAGAGCAGGGATCCTGATGATGTGGTTTCTATGCAGAGATATCTGGCTTCCGGGGCGATCAAAGGCATCGGCGGGGGGCTGGCAAAGCGTATCACAGATAAGTTCGGTGACAAAACCTTTGAAATCATTGAGAAAGAACCGGAACGTCTTAGTGAGGTCAAGGGGATCAGCGAAAAAAAAGCACGTGATATCGCCGACCAGTTTGAAGAGAAGAGGGAGATGCGGAATGCTCTCCTGTTTTTACAGCAATATGGGATCAGCAACCAGCTGGCAGTAAAGATTTATAAGACCTACCGGGAAGAGCTGTATGATGTGGTAAAACATAATCCATATAAGCTGGCGGAGGATATCCGGGGAGTGGGATTCCGTATTGCCGATGGGATCGCCATGAGGACCGGGCTGGATATGGACTCAGATTACCGGATCCGTGCCGGAATCCTGTATGTACTGGGACTGGGAAGCAATTCCGGGCATATATACATGCCGGAAGAACTTCTGTACCGCAACTGCGTGGAGTTTCTCGGTGTGGGTGTGGAGCGTCTCATGCGGATGACCGACGAGATGGAAATGGATAAAAGCGTCATCCGGGACGGGGAGAAGATCTATCTTCCCAATCTGTATTATAATGAAATGAATTGTGCCAGAATGCTTCTGGACATCGAAAATGTATCGGCGGAGTATGACAGTTCCCTGGACCGGCTGATCAAAAAACTCCAGAGAGAGTCGGAGATCGAACTGGAAGAGCAGCAGGTGCTGGCTGTCAGGGAGTCCATGAGCCATGGGCTGCTGGTGGTGACAGGGGGACCGGGAACGGGAAAAACCACCACCATCAATATGATCATCAAGCTTCTGGAATCCCAGGGCCAGACGATACTGCTTGCAGCGCCCACGGGGAGGGCTGCCAAGCGGATGAGTGAAACCACCGGCAGGGAGACCCAGACCATCCACCGGATGCTCCAGTACAATGGCGCCGGAATGGCAGAAAACGAGAACTCCTTTTCGGAGGCGGAGGGCCAGGGAGTATTTGAGCGGAACGAGTGGAATCCCCTGGAGGCAGATGTGGTGATCATCGATGAGATGTCCATGGTGGACATTTATCTTTTCACCAGTCTTTTGAAAGCGGTTTCTGTGGGAACAAGACTGATCCTGGTAGGGGACGTTAACCAGCTGCCCAGTGTGGGACCAGGTAACGTACTGAAGGACATTATTGCTTCCGGCTGCTGCAGTGTGGTGAGGCTGGAGCGGATCTTCCGCCAGGCGGCGGAAAGTGATATTGTAGTCAATGCCCATCGGATCAATCACGGAGAACCTATCGCTCTGGACAATAAGAGTCAGGACTTTTTCTGCCTGGAAAGAGAAGACAGTCATGGCGTGCTGGAGGTAATGCTCTGGCTGGTGAGGGATAAGATGCCAGGGTACACCGACTGCACTCCCTTTGATGTACAGGTGCTGACACCAATGAAAAAAGGGGATCTGGGGGTGATGCGATGCAATCAGATCCTGCAGAAATATCTGAATCCGGAGCGGGAGGGAAAACCGCAGCTGGAAGTCCATGGCACTATTTTCCGTGAGGGCGATAAAGTGATGCAGATCAAAAACAACTATCAGATGCCCTGGAGGGTGGAGGGATTCCACGGTGTGGTCATTGAAGAAGGCACCGGTGTGTTTAACGGTGACTGCGGTGTGATCCGCCAGGTTGATCTGTTTAATAAAGAATTAACCGTAGCCTTTGATGAAGAAAAGCTGGTCACTTATGGATCCGGGGATATGGATGAACTGGAGCTGGCATATGCCATCACCATCCATAAATCCCAGGGAAGCGAATATCCGGCAGTGGTCATTCCCCTGATGGGAGGTCCCAGGGTGCTGATGAACCGCAATCTTTTGTATACAGCGGTTACAAGGGGCAGGCAGTGTGTGACAATTGTGGGGAGCAAAAAGGCAGTTTACGATATGATCAGCAATAAATCAGAGCAAAAAAGATATTCCACATTGGAAATTCGTTTAAAAGAATTGCAATACCACTAAATCTCTGGTAAAATAATAATGAGCGGTTTGCCCTGTGGAAAGGGGTAATTTTGTGGAATTTATTGCTGGAAGCAGTATTTCCGGATAAATGTGTCATATGCCATGATATTTTGAAAAAGAGGGGGACGGGGGCATTGTGCAGAGCCTGCCGAAGGCAGCTTCACCCTGTAGCAGAACCTCGTTGTAAACGTTGTTCCAAATCTCTGGAAATATCCGAAGAAGAACTGTGCGGAGACTGCCGGGGAAAAAACTTCTATGTGAAGAAGGGAATGGCATTGTATTCTTATGACCGTATGATGCAGACTGCCATTGCGAATTTTAAATATGGCGGAGAACTTTCATGTGGCGCTTATTTTGCCGGAGAACTCGTCAAAAGATATGGTACCTGGGTCAAAGATCTTTCGCCGGAAGTGATCCTTCCGGTACCGGTGCATAAAAAGAAACTTCGTTTCCGGGGTTTTAACCAGGCAGAATACATGGCGGCACAGATTGGAATGGAACTGGGGATTCCTGTGACAGGAGATTATCTGATACGTACAGAAAATACCAGACCACAAAAAGGTCTTGGTGTGAGGGCGCGGATAGAAAATCTTCAAAGGAGCTTTGCTGTCATCCAAACCGGCAGACCTTATCGAAACGTGTTGCTGGTGGACGATATCTATACGACAGGCGCCACATTGGAGGCCTGTGGAAAGGCATTAAAAGAGGCAGGAACTAACAGAATATATTTTCTCTGTCTTTGTATAGGCAGAGGAGACTAAAATCATGACATTTATTGGCATGGAGGAAGGCAGGTAGATGGTATGGAAGTGATTACATGTAAAAGCTGCGGTAAACTTTTTAACTATATTAGTGGATCAAGAATCTGTCCGCAGTGTGTAAAAAAAATGGATGAAAAATTTACAGAAGTGAAAAAATATGTGTATGATCATCCGAAAATTGGCATTAATGAACTGGCGGAAGAGATGGATATATCGATCCGTCAGATCAAGCGCTGGGTGAAAGAAGAAAGATTATGTTTTTCTGAAGATTCACCGGTGGGAATTGAATGTGAGAATTGTGGTACTCTAATTAAGACAGGACGTTTTTGCAAGTCATGTAAAGATAAACTGTCCAGCGGTCTCAAGGATGCTGCGGGGATGAACCGCCCGGTAGCGGCAGCACCGGTCAAGAAGGGATCGAAAGATAATAAGATGCGCTTTTTAGACTAGTGCAGCAAATATTTGTTGTACGAGTGGAAATGGAGAACAGTATGTACGACAGTATAGTGATCGGTTGTGGATTTGCGGGTGCCGTTGTGGCCAGAGAGCTGGCTGAGAAGAAAAAGCGGGTTCTGATCATAGATTCCAGACCGCATATCGGTGGCAACTGTTACGACCGTAAAGACCAATATGGAATACTGATCCATCAGTATGGACCTCATATATTTCATACAAACAGTGAACGGGTATATAAATATTTGTCCCGGTTTACAGAGTGGTACCCATTCCGGCATGAAGTGGTTGGAAAGATTGGGGGAAGGGAGCTTCCCATCCCCTTTAACCTGAATACGCTGGAGATGGTGTATGGAGAACGGGCATTGGAGCTGGAAAACAAACTTATCTCATCTTTTGGAGAGGGAGCGAGGGTTCCGATCCTGGAACTTATGAATCACCCGGACGGAGATCTTCAGGAAATTGCTGAGTATGTGTATGAAAACATATTTCTTAAGTATACTATGAAGCAGTGGGGCAAGTCGCCCAAGGAGATCGATCCGGCAGTTTCAGGAAGAGTTCCTGTACTTTTGAGCCGTGATAACCGATATTTTCAGGATAAGTACCAGGGGATACCCCTGCAGGGATATACAGAGATCTTTGAGAAAATGCTGGAGCATGAGGGGATTGATATCCGTCTGAACTGCCAGGGGACAGAGGTGCTGCGTCTGGATCCGGAGGGAGATGTAAAAGTGAGGTTTGAAGAAGAACCTTTCTATGGAGACGTGATCTTTACTGGTGCACTGGATGAGTTTTTTGGCTGTTGTTATGGAAGGCTTCCCTATCGCTCTCTGGATTTTCACTTTGAACATTATGAGAAACCATTTTATCAGAGCCATGCGGTGGTCAATTACACTGTGAGTGAGGAGTTTACGAGAATAACAGAGTTTAAATATCTGTCCGGTCAGTTGGATATGGAGGATACCACTATAGTGAAAGAGTATCCCAAGGCATATTCGGGGAGTAAGGGAGAAATTCCTTATTACGCCATCAACAATCCAGAGAATGATGCCTTGTTTGAGAAATATAAGGCGCTGGTAGACCAGATTCCAGGATTTTATCTGCTTGGAAGACTGGCAGAATATAAATACTACAATATCGATGCCATCGTGGAACGGGCATTGGATTTGGCAGAGAGGTTATAGGAGAACGATGAAAATTTTAACAGTAGCGATCCCATGTTATAATTCCCAGGATTACATGCGCCATGCTGTGGAGAGTGTGCTGGTGGGCGGAGAAGATGTGGAGATCCTTATCATAAATGACGGTTCTGTAGACGATACGGGAAAGATAGCAGATGAGCTGGAACAGGAGTATCCCGGAAGTATCCGGGTGGTCCATCAGGAAAATGGCGGACACGGCGAGGCCGTAAATGCTGGAATCAGACATGCGAAAGGACTGTATTATAAAGTGCTGGACAGTGACGACTGGCTGGACAGGGAAGCTCTGATTAAGGTGTTGGAGAAGCTTCGCAGCTTTATCCGGGAAGGCCAGCTGGTAGATATGTTTCTGGCAAACTATGTGTATGAAAAGCCTAGTGTTCATAAGCACAAGGCGATCCGCTATGAAGGAGTTTTTCCCCAGGAGAAGGTATTTGGCTGGAACGATATCAAAAAATTTAAGATCAGCCAGAACATACTGATGCACTCGGTGATCTACCGCACGCAGCTGCTCCTGGATTGTGGTCTGGAGCTTCCCAAACACACTTTTTATGTAGATAACATATTTGTATATACCCCGTTGCCTTATGTAAAGACAATGTATTATATGGATGTAGATCTCTACCGCTATTTTATCGGCAGGGATGACCAGTCGGTGAATGAGAAAGTGATGATGGGCCGCATCGATCAACAGATCAAGGTAAATAAACTTATGATCGATGCCCATGATCTGAATAAGATCAAGAATAAAAAGCTCAGAGATTATATGGTGAAATATCTCGCCATGATGATGACAGTCAGTTCCGTATTTCTGATCAAAGAGGGTTCTGAGGAGAGCCTGGAAAAGCGGACGGAGCTCTGGAAGTATCTGAAAAACTCCAGCCGCAATACCTTTCGCCTTGTAAATAAGCAGGTGCTCAGCAAGCCAATGCAGATACGGGGAAAAGCTGGCCGCAAGATGGTAGTCTGGGGCTACAGTATTTCCAGAAAATTATATGGATTCAATTAGCGGCATTTGATTAAAAGAACACCGCCAAAGGATCGGATAGGCTTTATGCCTGGTTCCATTCTTTGGCGGTGTTTTATCTGATAGGAAAGTTCTCAATTGGCAGTGCGTGTTTCTCTGCAGACCTTTTCTATTTTGTTACTTTAGCCAGCTGTCTGAAGGTGTTCAGATCGTATACATATATGCCTCCGATTCCATCTTCGTCAGCCAGATAGAAATGTTCGCCGATATACAATCCCCTGGCAGAAGACATTTCCATGTCTTTGGGTGAGAGGGTGGCAAGCTTTTGAAAGCCCTTCTTCCTGTCATAAGAATAGAGACGGTATGTGATCTTTTGTTTTCCTTTCTTATCATAGGACTCTGCAGCAAAGCCGATGAGATTTTTTCCAGGGTTTGCCAGGATTGCCTTATGATTTTTCCCTGCCAGGCCGTAGGTCTCCATTTCCAGAAGTTTGGTGTGCATTTCCCGGATATTAGTGTCGGAGGAAATATCAAACATCGTCAGCTTTATCTGGGTATCCCAGTCTTTATTGATATTACTGCCGATCCCCAGCATCAGCCCCTCCCCATAGCTCTGAAGATATTCGGAGAATCCGGGGATTTTCAGCTTATCCTTTACTACGGGTGTAGAGGGATCGGAAAGATCCACCAGGAATACCGGATCCGTCTCCCGGTAGGTTACAAAATATGCTTTGTCCCCCATAAACCGGGCGGAGTAAATACGTTCTGATTTGGCGAGACGGTCAACTTTGCCTAACAGTTCCATGTTTTCGTCCAGAACATAGAGGCCGTTGGAGGTTTTTGTTCTGCCAGAGTTTTCTGTGGTGGCGACAAAGCGTAGTTTTCCTTCGTACTCGTCCATGGAAAACTGGTTAAGTATCTTCCCGCGGAAGGTCTTTTCGCCATTATCTGTGAGTTTTCCATCCTGATAGTGAAAACGGCTGATGGTTGTTTTGGTGTAGTCTGCCGTCGGAGAGGCGATGTATATATTCTCTTCGCTGACATAGCAGATACCAACACCGCCGAGAATGGATAAAGTATCGGCGAAGTCAGTTCCCCCTGTGATGTCCAGCGAAGTGAAAACCATATAGGAGTGGGAGGAGACGCCAGAGGGGATCACCAGACGGTCTTCCGGAACCAGGCTGCCCCCCACAGAGGGGATGTAGCATTTTGGTTTATCCTTTTTGTCAGCGGATTCAGCGGTCATCACTGAATAGGTATAGAGATAGTTTCCGCTGATACGGGAGTTAGAATAGATTCCGGACTGGTTTTTATGGAAGGTCTGCTTTGGGTTTTCTATATCTGTAATGTCATAGACCAGAACCAGGGTATTTTCCTGCTGAATGTTGTTTTCCGTATGGGCTCCGGATGATTTTTTCTTTTCTGAGGTGGACTGCTTTTCCCAGCCACTACCAACCAGTACAAGGAAATGGTCTTTTAGATACATCTCTGAAACGTTCGCAGATTCCACGGTAAGCTCTGTCAGTTTTTTTGTATTTTTTCCGTCAGCTTTATAAATACGGACGCTGCTTCCAAGGGTATCGGCGGAAGAAGTGTAGATATAAGTTCCGTCGGTTTTTACCACGTCGCCTTCGTCTACGTTCTGTACCTGGAGATTGGTGCCGGAGTATTCCTTGGAAGAGCTCCTTTGTGCGGAGTCCGCAGTACTTCCTGCGGTATCAGCAGCTTTTGATTTCTCTGGGACAGCTTCTGCCAGATCATATACGTTTTCAGAGTTAAGACAGTCCCCGCTGCTTTCCAGATCCAAAGCTATTTTCTGCCTCAGTGTTTCGTACACTTCTCCCTCTGGTGAGGCTTCTCCTTCTGGTGGCGGGGAGACGGCCGCCGATGAGCTGGAATCTGACTGTGGGCCTGGGTTCTGCCCAGCTGCCGTATCCGGGGAATTATGATTCAGGATGCCAGAAGCCAGCAGATAATTTCCCACAGCAGCCACCAGCAGAATACAGGCAGCCCCTAGTGCGAGCCGGGTAGTGAAACGTCTGGCATACCGGCTCTGATGTCCGGCTTTGGAGTGCTGAAGTTTTTGTTCAATCTGTTCTGGTTTCAGTGTATCTGGTATTGCAATATCCTCGCTTAATTGTTTTAATTTTTTCTCAATCATCATCTGACACCTCCAGTATTTGCTTCATTTTGTCCAGCGCACGGCTCTTCATGGAACGAACCGTGCTTTCTTTTTTATGAAGAAAGTGGGCGATCTCCTTGCCGCTGTAACCACCATAGAGACTTAGTCCTACGATCAGGCGCTCCTGTCCGTTTAGGAGGTCAAATGCCTGCTGGATCACCAGACGGTCTGTAGGATCGGTAGCTGGCTGTGGAATATCACGTACTACATCTGTCTCATAAGGGACTGTCTTTGACTGTAGCCGGAACTGCCTTTTGCATTCATTTGCCACAATCTGAAACATCCAGCTGCGGAAGGATTCATTTTTTCGCAGCTTATGTATGTTTTCATAGGCGTTGAGCACCGAATTGCTGACCACATCTTCTGCGGTATGGGAATTTTTTACGGTACAGTAGGCAAAGCGGTACAAATCTTTATAGATTTCTTCATAGAGTCGGGCAAAAGCAAAGACATCTCCCTGCTTTGCCTGCCTGACGAGTTCAGGTAATTTTGATTTCATAAGCCGTCCTCCATCGTTTTCGCACGTAGTAGTGCAACACTGCCGTTTTAGCGGCAGTGTTATCGAAGCTTCTATATATAAGAGTCCTGAAAGGGGAAAATGATGCATTGAACAAAGAAAATTTTAAGAAGCAATAAAGCAGACCCATTCCCTCAAAGTTTCTTTTGAAAGGATTTTAAAGTTATATTGTTTTAGGGCGGCCTCTACTTCATCCGCCTTAGTATTAATGATGCCAGAAGAGATGAAGATTCCGCCTTCTTTCAGATGAGGGCGGAGAACGCTGGACAGGGGGATGATGACATCGGCGAGGATATTTGCCACGATGATATCATATCCGCCTCCGATCTTTTCCACGAGCGGTATGGTGTTAACCGGGGCATGGAAGGTGTAAGAGTGGTCAGAAGCCACATTGCCGATCAGGTCTCCCGCAAAGAGCTGATAGGATTCCGGGGAGATATGATTCACCCTCATATTTTCCCTGGCGACTTCTACAGCTGTCTCATCAATATCTGTGGCAGTTGCATAGGAGGCCCCCAGCTTCAGCGCTGAGATGGCGAGAATCCCGCTTCCACAACCCACATCCAGGATGCGCTTATTCTGACAGCCGGTTTTGGACAGCGCCTGGATACAAAGTTTTGTGGTTTCATGGGTTCCTGTTCCGAAAGCGACACCGGGATCGATATCGATCACGATATCCCTGTCAGGCTGGTAGTCCTTTAATGTACATGTCTCCCAGGTGGGTTTTACGATCACCTTGTCGGCAGCTCGGAAGGGTTTGAAAAAGGTCTTCCAGTTATTGATCCAGTCTTTGTCCTCTGTCTCCGAGAGGCTCACGGTGCCGTTTCCGATATTTGTATAAGCTTTGATTTCCTGAAAGATCTCATGAACCTGGAGCATGATCTTTTCCGGATTGCAGTCCTGGGGTTCCATATAAAAGTGGACTTTGGCAGAACCGTCATTGATCTCCGGATCTGGCAGGATATCCACATACATTTGTTTTTTCTCTGACTCGCTCAGTGGAAGGTGGTCTTCGATCTCAATTCCCTCCACGCCGATCTCGTCCAACATATAGCTCAGGATATCCACAGCGTCAGTATGGGTATCCAGTGTAAATTTGATCCACTTCATAGGTGATCCCCCTTTTTCCAAAATTATTGAAGAGTGGCAAGCAGATATACCAGTGTTGCTGTAAGTCCCAGTGCAAACAAGAGAAGTCCAAAGGATACACTGTAGAGCACCAGCCTGGCAGCGCGGGTAAACTCGGTGCTTCCAACGGTGAACAGGTCTGCATAGGAAGCCCGGGATACGGGAGGCTTTTTCCGGATCTTTACATGCACCAGTGTAAAGACAGCGTCAGCCAATTTGCCGGCGGCATAGGCGAGAGGGTGATCATTGCGCACATGGGAGCGTCCCCTGGGATGCAGCAGTGTTTTCATTATGAAGATCGAAAGACCGTCCATCAGGCGGTCAGCAGCCCGGCTGAACAGAGCCCCGATAAAAGGCAGTATTTTTAAAAATATTGGTTTGTAAACCAGTTCTTCGATATCCAGCCAGGAAGGGTAAATATCGATATAACGGATATGGGAACGTCCCTCCCAGCTCTCCTGTTTCATCATGCAGGTACGGATGAAGATAAGATAGATCAGCGCTCCGATAGAGAGTGAGATCAATATGCCTTTGAGGTTCTCCCACACAAGAATCATCTGCAGTGCCTCCGGATGCAGTCCGATGGCAGGGCAGAGAAAGCCAAAGGCATAGAGCAGGAATATGGAGAGGGAGCCAGGTTTTGCGATACAGGTATCTTCCCGGCAGCTTTCTTCCTGGGGATGGTTGTGGAACAGGGCGAAGTACATTTTCAGCATATAGGCAAAGGTCATGCCGCCGGAAATAAGGAAGATCCATTCCACGCCCTTGTACACATCTGCGAAAGGAGATAGCTGAAAACTAATACAAATACCATATTTATTTATATCTGCGAAAGGAGGAATGTGCATGCAGGTCTCGATTCCGTGGTGGATCAGGGTCTTGCTCACAAATCCGCTGAAAAGGGGAACACCGCTGATTCCCAGGGCGGCACAAAGAAACGGCAGTTTCAGCCACCGCTTGCGGTTGGCAAAACCGGCAAGACGGTTGTAATCCAGTTCCCCAGTCATGCCGAAGAGGAAGGAGACGATGGTAAAGAGGATCAGTTTAAACAAGGAATGGTTTACCGTGTGCAACAGGGCAGCCAGGGAATCGCTGCATCCAATGGCCACCAGGATAAATCCGATCTGGGACATGGAAGAGCAGGCCAGAGTCCGTTTTACATTGGTGGAAAACAGCCCCAGCAGTCCCCCGGTGAACATCGTCAGGCAGCCCAGGATTGACAGGGCGGCCCCCCAGGCTCCTCCAGCGGGATTGTTTTGAAAAAGACATAAGCTGACCATCAGGATCCCGTAGATACCAGTTTTAGACAGTACAGCTGAAAGTACCGTCGTACCAGCACAAGGTGCTGCAGTATAGGTCTTTGGCAGCCAGGTGTGCAGGGGAAACATGCCTGCCTTGGCGCCGAAACCAAAGAGAAGACAGCTTCCGGCGGTGTAGAGCACAGGTGTGTCAGCCGGCGTAAAAGAAGTATCTGCCAGCTGCTGAAAGCTCAACGTCCCGAAACGCCAGTAGATCAGCATCAAACCAAAGAGCATGACAAGCCCCCCCAGGATACCATACATCAGATAGGACATGGCAGCTTTCCGGGAAGCCTGGCTCTCATCGCATCCCACGTAGGCAAAAGAACATAAGGTCATGATCTCGAAGAAGCAGAACAGGGTAAAAAAGTCTGCGGCAGCAAAAATTCCCAGGGAAGCCGCGCCGGTCAGTATATAAAACAATAGAAAACGTCTTTTATTCCGGAAGTCCTTTAAAAGCTGGGGAAGAGTGCTGGCAGTAACCAGGTATACAGCCAGTGTGATTCCGATAAAATAAGGGCTTAGCGGGTTTTTCAGTGTAAAACTCATCATTGAACAATCCATATGTTATCACCTCCTAGATCCGTCCTGACGCCACCTGGCTGAAAAAGTTCATCAGTGGCGCAGAATATATGCCGAATAAAAAGATCAGTATAGCAAACAGGACCATAGGTAATTTCATGAGCCAGTTTGGATCACAGACCTCCCTGGTACTGCTGTCTGCCTGTCTTTCTGTCAGGGCCTGTCCTTCTGGCGACGTTGTAGTCTTTGCTGGCAGGTAGGCTTTGATTATGATGGTAAAGATATAGATCGATGTCAGAAAGGCGGACAGGATCAGTACACCGATCATCACTGGAGCCAGCCTGTTTCCCTGCTGCCAGGCACCGGCGGCAGCCGTAGCGATATTCCATTTGCTGATAAAGCCAGTGAGGGGCGGAATGCCGATCAGGGCGATGCCGGCGATGGATAGGCAGGCAAATACCACGGGCATCTTTTTTCCATATCCGGATATTTCATATATATAGGTGCTGCCGGTCTGGTGCATGATGGCACCTACGGCAAAAAACAGCGTGATCTTCATAATGCCGTGGAAGATCATATGGGTAAAGCCTCCCACCAGTCCTCCTGGCGTCATAAGGAGAACACCCAGCAGGATATAGGAAAGGTTGCTGGAGGTGGAATAGGCGAAACGGCGCTTCAAATGCTGTTCTTTTACCGCACTGGAAGAACAGTACAGGATCGTTGCCGCCACAAACAAAAGGGCGGTATACTGCGCCCAGGTGCCCCGCAAAAATTCAGTCCCGAAAATGTAGTAAGTGATGCGGATGATGGCGAAGGCACCGGATTTGACTACGGCGACTGCATGAAGAAGGGCTGTGACCGGAGTCGGTGCGATGGAGGCGGTAGGCAGCCAGCCATGCAGCGGGAAGATTGCAGCTTTTACACCAAAGCCCAGTACCATGAATACAAAGACGGCGAGGAGCACATTGGTATCCGCTCCGATCTTGGCCGTGTCCAATACGCCGCCAAAAGTGAAATTCATAGAACTGCCATAATTCAGAATAAAGATAAAGCCAATAAAGGCAAAGGCAGCGCCTCCGATGGAATAATAGGCGTATTTCCGGCCGGCAAATCTCGCTTCTTTTTTAAATGAGTGCATAACCAGGGGAATGGTAACCAGTGTCAGCATCTCATAGAACATGTACATGGTCATGAGGTTGGCGGACAGCGCAATACCAAGGGTGATGCCGTAGGTGATAGTGTAAAAGGAAAAAAAACGCTTCTCACTTCCCTCGTGCTTCATGTACTCAAAGGCATACAATGTGGCAAAGGGCCACAGAGTGGCTACCAGTGCCGCAAATACCATGCCAGCGCCGTCAAGATGGACGGATACCTCCAGAATGCCGGCGAGATTGATCAGTCTGGTGTAAGACAAGGGATGTGTGACCAGGAGATACCACATCAGCAGAGAATTGACCACCACGATGGTTTCCACATAGATATTTCGCTGTCTTCTGCTGTTAAATGGAAACAGCGGAAGCAGCATTCCGCCCAGTATGGGCAGAAGAACAGGTATAATAAGTAAGATTCCATTCATTTTATCACCATTTCTTTCATGCATGCCACAGGAAACTGCCAACAGGCAGTTCCGCAAGGCTTATTAAAAAATACCATTTAGGTATGCGATATCGATGCAAAGTGTCTCAAAACCGGAAAAGCAGATTCCCAAAATGATGGTTGCTGCCGCCAGAACTACAAGAGGGATCAGGATCCAGAGACCTGCCTCACAGCTTTTCGTTTGTTCCCCCTCCTTTACGCCCTCTGGCGTGCGGTAAAATGCATGGAAAGCGGGAACCAGAAGATATCCGGCGGTCAGCAGGGCGCTGATCAGAAGGATCACCGGACCGGCATAACGCACAACGGGAATCCCGGACGCCAGAGCCCCCAGACAGAGGTCTTTCTTGCTGAAAAATCCACAAAATGGTGGAATTCCCACCATGGAAATCCCCAACAGGGTAAAGCAGATCAAGGTGATGGGCATTTGTTTGCCGATTCCTTTTAATTGGTCTATTTTAGTTTTTCCTGTCTTATAGATGATTGAGCCGGCACAGAGGAACAATCCGTTTTTCATTACGGAGTGGAAGATAACATGTGCCAGCGCGCCAGCCAGCGCCAGGGGATGCATAAGCGATGCCCCAAACAGGATATAGGATACCTGGCTCACCGAAGAATAAGCGAGCCGCCGTTTGAGTATATTTTCTTTGTAGGCCAGCATCGATCCCATAAATACGGTGATCAACGTCAAGGTAATAAATGCAGTCTGCACCCAGGTGTCTTTCAAAAATGAGACACCGGCGATATAGTAGACCACCCGGATGATCGCAAGTACCCCCATCTTCGTATTGATACCGGAGAGGATAGCGCTTGCAGGAGCCGGAGCCACCGGATGGGCTGTGGAGAGCCAGCCATGCAGAGGGAACATACCTGCCTTGGAGCCAAAGCCCACGATCATGCCAAAGAAGATCACCAGGAGAAAACCCTCGTGTCCTGCCACCTTTGCTGGGTCCAGAACGCCTCCTGGCGTAAAGGAAAGGGTAGTGCCGAACTGATAGATATAGAAAAATCCCATCAGACCGAGAAATGCCCCAGCGATGGAGTAAAAGATATATTTAAAACCAGCAGATATGGCCTCTTTTGTCTGGGAGTGGATGACATAGCCGATGGTGGCAAGGGTCATACCCTCATAGAAAAGATACATGGTAACCAGGTTTCCCGCGCTGCAGATGCCGAGAACCACCCCGAGGGTCATAAGATGACAGCCATAAAACCGTACATTTTTCCATTCGTGTTTCATATACTCAAAAGAGTGCATAGTTACGGGAATCCACATGGCAGTAACGAGAGTTGCAAACAGTTTTCCCAGAGGGTCGAGGTGAAACATGACCGGCACGTCTTCTTTGATGTGCCAGAGGATCAAGGTGTTATCCTGAGCCGCTAGATTGGCAAGGGTGCACAGAAAAACGAAAATGGTGACCAGTCCGGTAAAGCCGGTCAGCCAGTTTCTCCGCTCTGGAAGATACTGCTCCAGACGGGGAGAAGCAAAAAATAATATCATGCCGCAGAACAGCGGCAGTAAAACTGGTATCGCCAGCATAACAGCCTCCTTTATTATAGTAAAGTTCCTTTTTCGCGGAGCAAAAGAATGGCCGCAGACAATTCTTTAGAGATGCCCTTCTCAGCCGCGTCTTTATCACATAAACATGTCGGTTCCCAGCTGGATGGTCTGCCATACGAGGTTGGAACCAATTCCCAGAAACAGATTCAGAAGGACAAACAGCAGGATGGCAAGAGTAAACTGCCGCTTTGCCAGGAACCCGATCCGGTCTGTCTTGTTGATCGGTGTATATATGGTAAGTACTGTGTGAAGAAAATAAACGGCATTCAGCACTGTACTGATGGCAAGGGCGATCATGGCAGTCCAGAGCTTAAAAGGGGAGGACTCCAAAGTGGCCAGGGCAAAATAAACCTTGGAGGTAAACCCAGCAAAGAGAGGAATACCGATCATGGAGAGGGCCCCTGTGCTGAAACCGATACCGGCGATGATGTTCCGGTAGCCGGCGCCCTTTAAATCGGGAAAAAGCTTGCTGTTTCCCGATACTTCTGACAGCCCCCTGGCAGAGATAAACAGCAGGGATTTGGACGCCGCATGGGAGATGACATGAAAGAGGGCGGCGAGAATGCCCGCCTCTGTGTCCAGTCCGATACCCATGTAGACATAGCCGATCTGTGCCACCGAGGAAAATGCGATCATCCGTCTTATGTCCATCTGGTGGATGGCGCTGACAGACCCCAGGATCATACCCAGGATACCGAAAATGAACAGGATATTTTCTATGTGGTAGTGCATGATGATATCCAGTCCGATGACACGGTAAAATATTTTGATCAGTAAAAAGATGTAGCTCTTGGATACCAGGCTGGAGAGAATGGCGCTGGAAGCCGCCGTTCCGTAGCTGTAGGCATCCGGAAGCCAGGAATGAAAGGGAAACAGCGCAGACTTGATCGCCAGTCCCACACAGATAAATACGATGATAACTGTGAGGGGAATGGTATACTGCCCGTTGGCGTTGATCTGAATCACGCTTTCATGTATGTTAGACATGAGAAGATGTCCGGTGATCCCATAAAGCATGGAAAGTCCGATGAGGATCAGTCCGGAACCGATCAGGCTCATGATCATGTACCTGGTAGCTGCTACCAGGGTATGTCCGGTATCCCGGATCAGGATCAGTCCGCCGGCGGCGATGGTATTGATCTCTATGAATACATAGGCGGTAAAGAGATCGTTGGTATAGATAAGCGCCAGCAGGGAGCTCATCATAAGGTTGATCAGTACATAGAAAAGATTTTGTTTGCTTTCTATGATATCAGAGAGGATGTACTTCCCCCCTCCTAGGATCGATAGGATCATAATAAGGCTGAAAAAGACAGCCATCAGCGCCTCTAAGATCCCCACCCGGATCTCATTGCCCCAGGGGGCCGGAAAGTGTCCCATCATAAAGGTATAGCTTTCACCGGACCGGAATACAAAGGCGAGAACAAAGGCAGACATGCACAATATTATGGTCAAAAGTCCCATGGTCAGACGTCTTGCGTATTTTCCCCTGAGGACAGAGCAGGTGACGCCGCCAGCCAGGCACATGATAATATTAAAAAAAGGAAAGTTCTGAACCAGGCTCATGCTAAATCTCCTCTCTCTTGGCACTCAGGGCGATCTGGTCGATATCCAGCGTGCCATATCGTTTGTAAAGGCGGACAGTGATGGCAAGCATCAGTGCTGTGACGCTGACAGAGACAACGATTCCTGTCAGAACGAGTCCGCTGGGGATTGGGTTCGTATATGTTTTTACGGCATTTCCCGAAGGATCCGGGATATCTGCGCCCACCAGGATTGGTGCCAGGTGGCTCATAATGTAGCCCTTAGAAGTCAGGAACAGATAGATCGCTGTATCCATAATATTAAATCCCATGATTTTTTTGATCAGATTTTTATGAAGAAGAAGGGTAGTCAGACCAATCCCAAAGAGGACGACGGCTGCCACTTCATAGTAATTCGTAAATATTGTGTTGTTCATCTATAATTCCCCCTTTTTAAACAGAGAGTAAAAACCGTACATTGTACAGGCTACGACCATGCCGACACAGATGTTCAGAGGCAGGATCAGTCCGCTGCTCAGGATGGCACCGGGAGTGCCTTTGGGGATAATGCTTTCGATATGATTGGCTCCAGTATAAAAGGAATAACTTTTTGCGGCGGAATAAAACAGCAGGGCAAACAGGGATATAACAGAATAGGTTTTCCGCGTGAAAAATCTACCGGTCTGCTCAAAGCCAAAGGCATTTGCCGCCAGGATCAGTCCTGCACCGATGATAGCCCCCCCGGAAAAGCCTCCCCCGGGGGAGAGATGTCCGTTCAGCACAATGTAGATTCCGAAAATCAGGATAAAGGGGGTGAGCAGGGTTGCAGCCGCTTTCAGAATTGGATCCGGTTTTACCTGTGGCGATTTTACAGCATGATTCTTCCCTTTCTTATCCGCACGCAGGAGAATCATCACACAGGAGGCAGCGATAAAAAGTACATGGGATTCTCCCAGTGTATCAAAAGCACGGTAGTCCAGGATCATCCCCGCTACGATATTGACAGCACCAGTCTCAGCAAGGCCTTCTTCTATGTATCGCTGCACCACCTCATTGGAAGCCGGATTATGTGCACTTCCGAATGTCGGAAGGTTGGATACTGTAACCAGGAGTACGGTGATCAGTGCAAGACAAAAAAGCACTGCTATGCAGCCGTAGATCCGCTTGAAAATCGTGATTCCTTTGGTTTCCGGCCATTTTTCATACCGGTTATATAGTTCCTTCAGTGTCTCAAGACGCTCCGGCCAATCTGTTTTCTTCTTTTTTTTATGTCGCCGCACAGGATCTTCCTTCTGGATATCTTCTTTTAAAAAGGAAGGATTCTGTTCAAAAATATCATCATACTCATGATTTTCAATGCGCTCGCCGTTCACAAAACGCTCCAGCCTGCGCCACCATGTTTTTTCATAATCTTCTCTCGGTTTACTCATGATCGTTCTGCCTCTTTCCCTTCATCTGTATTTTCAGCGGGGGTGTTAGCTCCGCGCTCATCCGTGTTAATGGCATGGATCCGTTTGAGGGTTACAAAAAAGAGCACGCTGGTAACACCAGCCCCCACCGCGGCTTCTGTGACGGCGAGATCCGGAGATTCCAGAATGATCCAAAGGATGCACATGATCACGCTATATGACATAAAGATCACGATGGATGTTAAAAGATTTCTATTCAGGCATACAGCCACTGCACACAGGATGAGAAATATAACGAGTATCAGGCTAAATATTGTCATGTTCCCTTTTCTTCCTTTCATATGTCATCTGAGCGATCAGATGACTGGATACGGGGCTTGCCAGCCATAAAAAGACGATTACAAGCACCAGCTTCAAAGAGGTGAAGGATATGCCAAAGAGCAGGACCAGCCCTGCCAGAACCAGTGCCAGGGCGAGGGTGTCCCCCATGGCTGCTGCGTGCATTCTAGTGAGGCATTCCTTAAATTTGAATACACCGATCGCAGCGGATATGGCGGTGAAAATACCGCCGAGGATAAGCAGTGCTGCGATGCTGAATCGTAACCATTCCATAGTATTCCTCCATTCCGGGAACGTCTGCATAAGAGTGTCCCGCTTCTTTTTGTGTCATTATGATCTGTAGATCACAGGGTGTCGTCCTCATCCTCTTCTGAACCGGACTGGTAGCTTCCGATAAAGATCTTTGTCAGAACCACCACTGCGATAAAACTCAGCATGGCATAGATCAGGGCTACGTCTACCAGCCATCCCTCATCCAGATGCCAGGCGAGGACACAGATGGCGATGATAGTCAGGGTTCCGGTCATATTTGCCGCCACCATACGGTCTCCCAGCGACGGCCCTTTGATGGCTGCTATGAGGCAGGCAATGATGCACAGGGAGAGCAGGATGAGCGCCCCGGTAAAAAAAGTCGATTGTATAGTCTGTAACATGATTTCTCCTTTAGTTAGTCTTTCATTTTATATGAAGTATCAGCCTGCGCTTATGCAGTGATCTATTTTCTGTAACAATGCAACAAAAGAAGAGCGGTCCAAATCCTCCGACATAGACTTGTCCAGACAGTGTACGGTAAATTTTCTGCCGGAAAGTTCCACGGTGATGGTTCCTGGTGTCAGGGTAATGGAATCTGCCAGTATGACATTGAGAACCTCTGATTCAAAAGGAGAAATAAATTCTACCACACAGGGTTCCACCTCTGTTTTTTCGGTATAGATCTCTTTTAACACCCCGATATTTGCCTTAACGATCTCTGCCACGAGAAGGAAGGCATATCCCAGGGCATACAGGGATATGCGGGCAAAGACCAGATCCTTTTTCGGGGAATAGCCGAGAAATCTGCAACAGAACAGATATACTGCCAGGGAGATGCATATGCCGAAAAGAAAAATCTCCAGATTCAGTTTTCCATTCAAAAGTATCCAAAATAACAGGAAAATAAAATACATTGCTACGTTCCTCTCACATTCTTTTATTCTTCTGATTTATTATAATAGATTCGTGAGAGGTTTGCAACCAGTTCATCCAGTTCATTAGGAAAAAATTGACGCTGCCAGGGACTTGTGCTACAATGTTTTTAATTTACGCGAAGCGAGACGCTCGCGGTTTGTAACATGGAGGACAGCGATGAATACCGATGATACCTATATGCGGGAGGCGCTGCGCCAGGCAAAGAAGGCGTATGGAAAAATGGAAACACCGATCGGGTGTGTAATCGTCCGGGAGGGGAAGATCATTGCCCGCGGTTATAATAAGCGCAATGAAAAGAAAAATACTCTGGCCCACGCAGAGATCATCGCCATACATAAGGCGGGCAGAGTTGTGGGGGACTGGCGGCTGGAGGAATGTACTCTGTATGTGACGCTGGAGCCGTGCCCGATGTGCGCCGGGGCGATCGTGCAGGCGCGGATCCCCAGGGTTGTCATCGGGAGTATGAATCCCAAGGCAGGCTGTGCCGGTTCTGTGGTGAACCTTCTGCAGATGGAGGGATTGAATCACAGGGTGGAGCTGGAAAAGGGAGTTCTGGAAGAAGAGTGCAGTCAGATGATGAGCGGCTTTTTCAAGGAACTCCGGCTGCGGAAAAGAGAGAAAGAAGGATAAATGTGAAAGCCGGCTGTTTCCCCTTGCTGCGTGTTGTTTTCAATGTTTATCGAGTTTTACTTGAAGTACATGATTGTTTGTGCTATAATTTTTAGGTACATTTTTAGAAAAGGAGATTTTCACAATGAATAGTAAGACGAAAGGTATCTTTCAGATTTTGCTCGTATTGCTTGTGACTGCCGCCATGGGTGTGGTTGCGTACACAGGTGTTGGGGCAGGCAAAAGAGGAAGTGCCAAAAATATCCGTTTAGGTCTCGACCTTGCCGGAGGTGTCAGTGTCACCTATGAGGCGACCAAAAGCAATCCGACGACGCAGGAAATGAGCGATACGGTCTATAAGATGCAGAAACGTGTGGAAAATGAAAGTACGGAAGCTTCCGTGTACCAGGAGGGAAGCAACCGTGTTACGGTAGATGTGCCGGATGTGGAGGATCCACAGGCAGTGCTGGACAAGCTGGGAAAAGCCGGCGCACTGGAGTTTGTACTGAAGACGGATTGTCAGATCGCTGAGGATAAAACCGCCACATACGACAAAGAAAAAGTGCTGCTGGATGGATCCATGATCTCCACTGCGGAGGCGACAACCCAGCAGGACAGCCAGACCGGAGTGTCAGAGAATGTGGTGAAGATCACATTTAACGGAAAAGGTGCCAAGAAGTTTGGCAACGTCACCAGTGATCATGTAGGAGAAGCTCTTGCCATTATCTATGACGGCAAAGAGGTCTCTTCACCGGTGATCCAGACAGCCATCACAGACGGTGTCGCTGTTGTTTCCGGAAGTTTTGATAAATTTTCTGACGCAGAGGATATGGCAGCCACTCTTCGTATTGGTGCCCTTCCCCTGGAACTGAAAAACATCCGTTCTAATATCGTGGGAGCGAAGCTTGGCTTTACATCACTGGAGACCAGCCTTTATGCAGGTTTGATCGGATTTATCCTTGTCATTATCTTTATGATCGTGATGTACCGTCTGCCAGGTGTCGCTGCATCCCTTGCGCTGGTTCTTTATGTGGCAGCTACGCTGCTGGCACTGAATGCCCTGGATGTTACCCTTACCCTTCCGGGTATTGCCGGTGTGATCCTTGCCATTGGTATGGCGGTGGATGCCAACTGTATTATATTTACCCGTATCCGTGAGGAGCTTGCCACAGGTAAGACCGTCCGGTCTGCCATCAAGATTGGTTTTGAGAAAGCGTTATCTGCTATCATTGACGGTAACGTAACGACCTTGATCGCGGCTGTAGTACTTTATATCAAGGGATCGGGAACGGTTATGGGATTTGCCCAGACTCTTGCTATCGGTATTATTCTTTCTATGTTTACCGCGATCTTTGTCACCAGATGGATCCTGTATGGTTTTGTCAGCCTGGGACTGGATAATGCGAAGTTCTTTGGTGTCCAGAGAGAGAGAAAAGCAATCAATTTTGTTGGAAATTTCAAAAAATATATCATTATTTCAGGAGCCCTGTTCCTGCTCTGTATCGGAGGCCTGATCTTTAATAAAGCACAGACCGGACAGATCCTGAATTACAGCCTCGACTTTATGGGCGGTTCATCTACTTCCATCACTTTTGATCAGAATGCAAAAGGTTTTGATGGCAGCGGAAATGCCAGTGCAGATTTCAAGACCGAGGTTACTAACGCGGTCAAGACCGCAGCCGGTGTGTCGGATGCAGAGATTTCTGATGTTGCCGGAGAGAGAACATTGATCGTCCGCACAGTGGATCTGACAGAGGATCAGCAGAAGACGGTTGTGTCTGCTGTTGGCGAAAAGTATGGCGTGACAAAAGAAAATATTGAGATCGAGACAATCTCGGCTTCAGTTAGTAATGAAATGAAGACAGACGCAGTGATCGCAGTGATCATAGCAGCGATCTGTATGCTGATCTACATCTGGATCCGTTTCAAGAATCTTGCTTTTGGTGCCAGCTCCGTACTGGCTCTGATCCATGACGTGATCGTTGTGCTGATGGTATATGCAGTGGGAAGTGCCTTCATCTCTGTGGGAAGCACATTTATCGCATGTATGCTTACCATTGTTGGTTATTCCATCAATGCCACCATCGTTATCTTCGACCGTGTTCGTGAGAACCGGAAGAAAGCGGGAAGCCGTGCAGAGGTTGCAGATGTCGTAAATGAGAGTATCACCCAGACACTGAGCAGAAGTATCAATACTTCCATTACCACGCTGATCATGGTAGTAGTTCTGGCGATCATGGGCGTAGATGCGGTTCGCCAGTTTGCGATCCCACTGATCGCAGGTATCATTTCCGGATGTTATTCTTCCGTATGTCTGGCAGGTACCGTGTGGTTCTTCTTGAATAAAAAGATCAAAAAGAAAGCGAAAAGTAAATAAACAATTTTCATGTATTCGATGGATGAAAATAGAAAAGATGCACATACTATGGGAAAATGGTATGTGCATCTTTTTTGCGCAAAGGTAAAAGAGAATACCTGCGTATTTCTGGTATACGGTATGATATTCAGTGTGCACGGAATGGAGAATGAAGATATGGAAAAAACTGTTGGAAAACGAAGTGTTCAGTTTGAGGTTCCGCCCTGCATCATTGGCGCAGCGTCAGTGGCGGGAGAAAAAGAAGGAAACGGAGCCTTTGGAAAATACTTTGATTTTGTGGAGACCGATCCCCTTTTTGGCGGAAATACCTGGGAGGAAGCCGAGAGTAAGATGCAGCATATCGCAGCAGACATCGCGATACGCAATGCTGGTCTGGAACCTGGGGATATCCGTTATATTGTTGCCGGGGATCTGCTGGGACAGCTGATCGCCACCTCATTTGGGATCATGAATTTTAATATTCCGATGTTTGGAGTGTACGGTGCCTGTTCCACCATGGGCGAGTCCATGGGCATCGGCTCTATGCTGGTAGAGGGCGGTTTTGCAGACTATGTAGTGGCTTTAACCTCCAGCCATTTTGCCAGTGCAGAAAAACAGTTTCGTTTTCCCCTGGCTTACGGCAACCAGCGGCCTTACTCTTCCACGTGGACGGTGACGGGAAGTGGCGCCGTGGTGCTGGGCAAAGGAGATGGCAGCTGGAAACGCAAGGAGACCGCTTACGTGCAGATCTCTGGGCTGACAACAGGAGTGATCACAGACTATGGAATTAAGGACAGTATGAATATGGGGGCATGTATGGCCCCGGCAGCCTGTGACTGTATTTTAAACAATCTGAAAGATTTTGGGATACAGCCGGATTATTATGATAAGATCATCACCGGCGATCTGGGGACTATCGGACAGCGTATCCTGAAAGACATGCTGTTGGGCTATGGCTACGATATTAGCAAGCAGCACATGGACTGTGGTACAGAGATCTACTATAACGAAGAACAGGATACCAATGCCGGTGGAAGCGGATGTGGCTGCAGTGCGATCACCCTCACGGGTTACATTCTAAACAAGATGCGAAAGCACGAATGGAAGCGGGTTCTCTTTGTGCCGACGGGAGCACTGCTCTCCACGGTGAGTTTTAATGAGGGAAACAGCGTACCGGGCATTGCCCATGGTGTAATGCTGGAGATCGCACAGTAAGAAAGGAGCAGGAATATGGATTATTTAATAACGTTTTTGGTGGGTGGCGCCATCTGCGCGGTGGTGCAGATCGTCATGGACAACACAAAACTTCTTCCCGGGCGGATCATGGTTATTCTGGTATGTCTGGGAGCGGTGATGAGCGCTGTCCGCATCTATGAGCCCTTTGCCAACTGGGCAAAGGCCGGCGCCACGGTTCCCCTGATCGGTTTTGGACATCTGTTATTTAAGGGAGTCAAGGAAGCTGTGGACAGCCAGGGCTTTGTGGGGATCTTCTACGGCGGTCTGGAACAGGCCGCTGTGGGGATCGCAGGAGCTTTGATCCTGAGTTTTCTGGCAGCACTGGTGTTTAAGCCGAAGATGTCTTAGCGGGGAAGGAATAATAGAAAAGTAAAAACAGGTTTGGTCCGTTTGCACCTTAAAATCAGGAGGGTCTTGGTTTTAAGGTGCATTTTTTAGTGTTAAAACTTTGTATTTTTTTGTAATAATAAGTAATACGAAAGAGAATTATATTGGATAGCAGATAAGATATATAGGAGTATAATTAAAATTAAATTTGGGGGTGTTTTAGTTGAAAAAGATATTAGATATATGTAAAAAGCCAGATATAAATACATATTCCTATCATGCATATCTTAATGCGATACTTCAGAGTGGCAAAAAAAATGGAAATGAGTTATTAAATATCAATATAAGTAATTATCAAGATTATAAATGGGAGTTCTGTTCGCAATATAATTATATGAAAGTAGAAAAAGATAATTTAGAAATAAGTTTTATAAGAGATGGTTACAGAGAACCTAATGAGGGATTTTTGTTAAGGAAATGTCGGCAAGAGGATTGTCTTGTTGTGAAAATCAATCGGTATTTACCCTGTTCACTTAATACTATAGTAAATCTTATTTGCGGGGAACGACAAGGGGAGACATTTGGTAAGGATTCCGTCAGATTTGGATTATTGGGTAATAAGAAATTTTATATTATGTCTAATAGTCAAGAGATCAGTCCAGAAATAATAGGTATTAAAGATTTTCCATGCTGGTTAAAAATAGCCATAACTAACGAAAGAGCAGGAATGTATTATTCTATTGACGGAGTTAATTGGAATGAGGTTTGTGAGGTAAAGGGAAAATATGGGGAAAATAATTATATTGGGATTAATTACAATATGTTTGATAATGATTATGAAAATTGGAAGTACTCCAATTATTTCCAAGTGTTTTTAGATGAAAATAATAGTGTAAAAGTGGACTATTACAATATTTCTAAACGCGACTACGGATATCACTATTTAAATCAATTTCTGATATTTAACTATAAAAATATGGAGAATATATCCAGGAATAAATTTATAGAGGATCTGATTGATTTGATCTATGAGGACAATTATTTATCTATGCATTTGGATGAATTCTATTTTGAAAAAACAGATAAGGTGATTAAACGACATTACATTCACAGTAATTTAGTCTTTGGTGTAGATAGAGAAAAAGAAATCTTTCAGGTCCTTGGATACAACGATGATGGAAAGTTGTGTGAAAGATATATTAGTTTTAATGGATTGTACAAGGCTCATATGGCGGTGCAGAAGAAAGAATATAAAAAAATTGAAGTTATCAAATATTCTCCCAGCAGGAATAAATATAAATTTGAAATAGAATATTTTTTGTTGCAAATAGAAGAATTTTTAGAAGGTAAAAATTCTTCTATAAGGCTGGCAGGAATTTTGCCTGTTATAGATGGAAAATACGGAGTGGAAGTATACAAATATTTTGAAAAAAACCCGGAAATGTTAATACAGGATCTAAGAATAACATATCTTTTCGTAGAAAGAAATGAATTGATGAAAGAACGAATTAGATTTCTACATGAGAGATGTTATCTTATAAACCAGGAATGGAATGAGCTGTTCATGGGTTTTTCAAGTATTGGAGATATGTTAAAAAAGTTGTTATACATTTGTATGCTTGGAAATTTTCGAGGAGGTATTTCATTACAAATGGTGTCGGATAAAGTGAAAGAGGTTAAAGAAAATGAAATAGCAGAATGTACAAAACTTTTTAATATTTTACAAAAATGCGAAAGGAGAAAAGAATAAAATGAGCAAAGAGGAAATTTATCATATAATTGTAATTTGTCTAGATAATGAAAAAACAGGGGGGATCAACAAAGAAAATATAATTTCGTCAACAAATCTGCTTTTAGATCTGGAACTTGATTCAATTGAAATTGTAAACTTTGTTGTTGCATTGGAGGAAGCATTTGAGATAAAGTTTGATGAACCATTTGAACTTATCAGTAAGTTCGAGAGTATAGATAAGCTGGTGGATTATTGCGACTCACAGCTTAATGGTGGTGGGAGGAACTAGGTATGGAACAAAAATTAAAAGATATTGTGAATTATGCATATGGAAAATGTGACTTTTATAGAAACCTACAGGGAAATTCTGAGTTTGAACTGCAGACAATGGAGGAATTTGAAAAGCTGCCAATAATTTATAAAAATATATTTGGTGAAAACACGCAGCCAATTATCTCAGAAGATTTTATAAATAAACCTGGAATTGATATAATCAAGAATCATACATCTGGTACTACAGGACAGTTTATTAATGTATATTGGTGCAGGGCAGATTATAATGCCTCAATGATCGAGTTGTGGCTGCAGAGGAAACAATTAGGAATAAAAACATCAGATTCATTATGCTCATTTTTTACTACGCTTTTTGTAAATAATAGTTTAGTGAGAAATAGTAGTCGGGAATATATGACTGCGGATAAGAGGCAATTAGTTTTTTCAAATGCTAATCTCGATGAGCAAAAGTTAGTGGATATATACTGGAAAATGTTGGAGTATAAGCCAAAGTGGCTTTTGATTCAGCCTAGTATATTACAGATGATCGTTAATGCAAAGCGTAACAATGATCTGCCCATGATTTCTTCACTAAAATATATTGAGTTGATAGGAGAATCCTTTTTAGAGAGTTTTGAAGATGAGGTGGCGGATGAGTTCCAATGTGTTGTTAAAAATATGTATGGGCTTATCGAGTTAAATAGCATTGGATATGAAGACAAAAGAGGTGAATTGAAAGTACTTAAAAGTAATGTTTTTGTGGAAATACTTAAAGAAGGAAAAAATACACAGCCAGGCGAGGTGGGGGAGATCGTAGTAACATCCTTAACAAACCGTTTAATGCCGTTAATAAGATATAGTACAGGCGATTATGGCTGTTGGCTGGACGATAAAAAAGATAAATTATTGTTAAAAAAGGGAAGGTCAAGTGAGTATGTTTGCCTTAAAGACAGCAATGTTCCAGTATACGTGTTGATGGCACCTATTCAAATTATCAATAGTGAATTAGGAAATATAATACGTGATGCCAGATTTGTACAAAAGTCTTATGAAAATATTGAAGTGAACTTGCATGTGGCAAAGAGATTTAAAGGATGGGAAAAAACAATTAGGTCCGAATATATAAAGAATATCACTGATGAAAGGCTAAAGGGACTGCATTGGGAGGTCAATGTGTTTACAGAGTATGGAAGGCATAATGGTGGAAAAAGAAAATTATTTGAATTACAAATGGAGGAAATGTGATGAGGCCCTTTATAAGATTATATAAAACAATTAATAGTCATTACTTCTTTGATGTAAATAAAAACGACATTGTTGAAATTAGTGGCGAGACATATGATATACTTTCAAAGAATGAAATATACGAAACAAATGAAGAGATTGATATGCTCGTAAGTAAAGGATATTTGTCTGAAAATAAAGCAAAGCGTGTGAGGGGGATACAGGCAAATATTGCAGAAAATATATTAAAACGTTATATGAAACATTTAATACTTCAATTGACACAGCGATGTAATTTGAGGTGTACTTATTGTGCCTATACAGTAAATTTGGAGGAAAATCAAGGCAGAGGACATGCTGATTGTGATATGGAGTGGAAAGTAGCTAAGCGGGCTATAGACTTTTTTGCTTTAAATTCAATAGACAATCCCAACCCCAAGATTTCATTTTATGGGGGGGAGCCTTTGTTAATGTTTGATCTTCTTAAACGATGTGTAATCTATTGTGAAAGCATTTTTCAAGGAAAAGATATCACATTTTCAGTAACTACAAATGGAACTTTATTAACAGATGCGATTATTGAATTTCTCGAACTGCACGATGTGGAATTGACGATCAGCATTGATGGTTTAAAGGATATACATAATATTCATAGGCGTTTTGCAGGTAATGGAAGCGGTAGTTTTGATGTTGTTAAAGAAAATATTATGAAAATAAAACATACAAAACCCCAGTATTACCAAAAATGTGTAATAAATATGGTTATTGATCCTCAAAATGAGTTTGATAAAATAAATGCTTTCTTTGATAGAGAAAAGAATGAAATATATGATATTAAAGCAACTATAAGCGAGATTGAAGATCTCTTTTTGTGTAATAAAAATGTTTATGATCCCCGTTATACATTTCAAAAAAGTTATCATCTTTTTTTGGCATATCTAAATTTATTTGGAATTGTAAACATTTCTTATGTCTCCCCAATAGTAGAGGATGAAGTTATTAGGTTATTTCATTCAGTAAGTGATATCGTACCGATGAAAAAAATTGATGAAGAGATTATTGTTGGAGGAACATGTATACCTGGACAAAAGAAATGTTTATGTAATTATAAGGGAGAATTATATCCTTGTGAAAAAGTTAATGAAGCAGATAAGGAGATGATAATTGGTGATGTAAATAATGGATTTAATTATGAACATATTAAAAAACTCTTTTTATATATGGAAGGGAATGAAAAACAATGCACAAATTGCTGGGCATGCAGAAATTGTTTTTTGTGTATTCGAGCAACTGAAGGAAATGGGAGCTACAGTATAAAAAGTAACAATTCCTTTTGCGTGGCAGCTCAACGTGAGTTTGATACCAGAATTCATGCTTTGATTTTTTTGCATGAATTGCAGGAATACTACGATGTTAAAGAAGGAGGTGTATTTAATGTGTTATGATCAAGAATATGTATTTTTTCCCTATTCAAAAGAAATTTTACCAGTAGTCCAATACTATTTATCCCAGGGAGTGCCCAGAAAGAATATTAAAGTATATGGGTATGATGGTGACTTTATGGCCGGCCAGGATATTGGTCTTATTGAAAGTAATGAAAAGTTTGGAATTGTTTTAGAAGAAAATATCGTAGAAAGAATATCTTCCAATCAAATAATTTATATATGTTCTCATAAAAATCAGAACGAGGAAATTTTAAAGCGGCTTGTATGTTTGAGTTTAGAATTAGGGAACAAAGTGTTTTGTAAACAGCAGCTGGGAGTTCAACTTTTAGAATCTATTAAGAGTAATTGGAACGACTCGGAGATGTTTACATATTGTCCAAATTCAGATGTTTGTCATCGGGATATAGCCGATGAGAAGCTTTATACTTTTTCAGTACCAGTAGTATATATTTCAGAATTAGTTCCGGGATATTTGGGGGGGACTGGTATTTTGCTAAATCTAAGGCTGCGTTTGGAAAAGGCAGGGTATAAAGTTCTGGTAGTTGGTAAAGGAACTTTAATGGAAGATGTTAGTCTGAAAAGATTTTTGATGGATCTGGAAGATAATTATGCTAAAAAAATATTGCTTCTAAACCATTTTATATGGCAGGAAATTCAAAATCATCAATATGATATTGTTTTTGTAGAAACATTAGATACATTGTTAAGATATAATCCCCAAATTGTTGGCAATGGTTTTGGTATGTATACTCACCTGTTAAGCTATGCAATTCCTCCTGATTATTTAATAAATTGTCTTTCATGTGAGATTCGTAATGAAGACAGAGAAAAAATATGTAAAAGTGTAGCAAATCTTTTAACTGGCTGCGAGGTGTTTAGTATTTGTTCACCTCAGATCATCTATGAAGAAAACTTGTTTGAACCTATTCAAATTTGTAAGGAATTTTATCCCTTAATCGACAAGAGTACAATTGCCATGAACATCCGCGGAATAGAAAAGGAAATTGAAAACGTCTTTCACAAACTAATCCTCGATCTGAAGGATCTGTAAGGAAAAAAGGAAAGGAAAATGAAATGGAAAAGGATAAATTGATTAACGAACTGATTTATATATTTGACCAAAAATATGGTTTACATAATATTACAGAGAGTGATAATTTGTTTGAAATTAATTCAAATTTTACAGAAATTCAAATGGTATATTTTGTGCTTGATATAACAAAAAAATATAACATACATTTTTCGGAAAAAGATTTTCTGGATTATCAATTTACAACAATTAGTAATATTGCAGATAAAATTTTAATTGCATATAACTTTTTATAAGTTATAAATAAAAGAGAAAGGAGAGAATTTTGTATGGTTAAAAGTTTATTGAAATCAGGTGCTTTGGATAATTCCTTTGAAGCATATGCGACATGCACATTGCAGGATTGCAAAGATTTACACTCTTCAAAAGCTTGCATGTTGTATTGTACTAATTGGAAAGATGCTTCAAATACTTATTCTTTTGCAAGAAGTATCTTTGCAACCCAGAATTCAGTACGATCAAATTTGAGGATTACCAAGTAGAACTGATTAAGAAAGGAGAGGTACAGTTTTTTGTGAATATGCGGGAGACAGTACCTCTCGTTTGCTAATATCTTAAGAAGGAGTTTGCTGTTTATGAAAAAGTGTTTAGAAATACTGCAAAATATTAATTATTGTGTAAAGACATCTATAAAAGTGTCTCTTAGATTAACTGTTTTCAAATTTTTACTTAGCGGTATTTCAGGATATCTTACAGTTATAACAACGGTTGTTTTAAGTAAAATCATTAATTCATTGGCAAAATCAGGACAAGTTTCCTATAAATATATCTTGTTCCTGTTAGGTATACTTGGAGCAGGGTATTGTCTTATTGAAGTGGGACAATGTCTGCGTCAATATGTGAATTATCTGTATTCCATGAAAATGGAAATATACTTAAAAGAAAAAGTACTGTTGAAAAGTTGTGACATAGATGTGAATTTATTTGACAGTCCAGAATTTTATGACAATTTGGAGATGATCAAAGGTGCACATTCATACGTTTCTGGAAGCGTGGAATCTGTTTTTTCTATTGTAAATGCAGTACTAAATTTTGTGTTATCATTTTGGTTGGTGTCTCAGAGAAATTTTTTATATAGTATAATAATTGTTGTAGGAATTGTACCACTAATATTTTTAGAGAACAGAAATATACAGATTTCATATCAATACCGTAAAAATAATATGATCAATGTCAGAAAACAAAATTATTTTTTCTATTTAGCAACGGAAAGAAGCAACGCTTTGGAAATACGCCTGTTTGATATTGCCCAATATTTAAAAACGAGATTCTTAGAGTTCAGCAAAAAAAGATTGGATTCTGAAAAATATATTAGAAAGTATGAATACTTTTCTTCATTGATTACAGAAGTAATAAAACAAGGAGTCGTTATTGTTTTACTTGGAAGTGTTTCTTTTAAAATATTAGTGGGGCAGGGAGAGATTGGTGATTTCACAGTGTGTCTTGGATTGTTTGGTCAATTACAAGAAAATGCTGAAAATTTAATTGTGAATTTAGGCAATTCAGTAGAATGCAATGTTTATGTAAAAATGTTAATAGATTTTTTGAGATCAAAGAACAAGATTTTTTCGCAAACCAATATTCGCCTTGATAAAATAGATAAAATAGAATTTAGAAATGTAACTTTTCGATATAATGAATCAGAAAAAAATGTCCTGGAAAATGTAAGTTTTCAAATTGAGAAAAATGATTATGTAGCATTGATCGGTGTGAATGGAGCGGGAAAAAGTACAATAATTAAGTTATTGTTGAGATATTATGAACCTACATCTGGTCAAATTTTTGTAAATGACCGGCCTATTGGTGATTATCAGGTATTAAGTTTAAGAAAACAGTTTTCAGTATGTTTTCAAAATATAAATGCTTATGGATTCAGTATCCGGGAAAATATACTTATGGCCAGGGGATTTGAAGAAAACCGAGATGAAAAAGTCGATGAAAGGATACGGAAGATACTAGATGAAGTGGGGCTTTTAAATGCAAATGGTTTTGATAAAAATAAGCTTGATACATATATAACAAAATATTTTGACGAAAGTGGCATAGAACTTTCAGGAGGGCAGTATCAAAGACTGGCGTTAGCCCGTTCCTTTTTTAGAAATGGCTCTATTATGGTTTTGGATGAGCCGTCAGCAGCGCTGGATCCAGAGGCAGAAGATCAAGCATTTAGTATAATGGAGAGGGCCTCCAGAGGGAAAATATGTTTGTTCATTTCTCATAGACTAGCTAACATTCATAATGCTACTAAAATAATTTTACTGGAAGATGGAAAAATTTTAGGAATTGGAACACATAAAGAAATGATGGAAAAAGTAGAAAGATATCGCAAAATATATCTGATTCAGGCAAATAAATATGATAAGGATTAAAAAAGCTAAGGAATAAAAGTGAGGAGATCAGTTTGAGACAAGAGAGAGAAGATAGGCCTTTACGAATAGGGGTCCTTGATACGCCTATTATGAACTGCCCAAATAAATTTAGCCATTTTGTATCTGTTAAGCGAATATCCAGTGAGGAAGCAGATAGCCTTCATGGAAACATATGTGTTGCCCTCATAGATCAATTGATCGAGAAGGATTTAAAAGTAGAAATATACTGTGTTCCTGTATTAGACAAGCATGGATGTGGGAACTTGGAAAAAATTATAGAGGCAATAAATTGGTGCTCAGAAAACCATATTAACGTAATAAACATGAGTCTGGGAAGTATCTCAATGAAGGACTATGGTCCGATAAAAAAAGCAGTAGTAAGCTATTTACATGGAGGAGGACTTGTTATTGCGGCAAAAAATAATACAGGAAAGTATTCCCTGCCTGCTGATATTTTTCCTGTTATAGGAGTTTCCTGTCAGCATTCTTTATTTCATATCTGGTTTGGCGGTCCCGAAATTATCTGGGACGATATTCCAACAGAGCTAAGGATTGCAGGAATAAATCATAGAATTATAAAAAGCAATAGTTATGCGGCAGCGGTAGTTACTTCTTATATTGCAAAAAAATATTATAAATATATTTTAAGGGAAGAGTTTTCGGTAAAGCAATTCATAAATATTATTGAGGAAGAAAAGTGTTTCAGAGAGTCAGTTCAACCTTTTTTGCCAGAATATATAGTAAGTAAGAAATCCTCTTGTAAAACAGCATATACTTTAATAATTATGCAAAAAGACGTTGCAAAGACAATAAACTTCATTGATAATAGGATTTATAATATAATACTGCTTTGTAAAATGGAGAACACGAAAAGAGCACAGCTGCGCAAAGTCTTTGGATCTTTTTTTTGGGATATTTCTGAATATGAAAAAAAATTACATATGTTGGGATGTATAAAGAGCGCAAAAAATGAATATCCATGCATACACCTTCAATTAGAGAAGTGGGATATGAAACTATTAGTGGAGTTACAGAAATTTATGCAGAACAAAGGATATAATGTCAAAATTTGTATTCCGTATAGTGAGGGGTTATTGTATGAAATGTTTTATGTTCCAATAAGTTTACTGAAAGGTAATGTTTGTAATTTTTTTTGTAGAACATTTAATCTGGATATGTTTGTTTTTGTAGATTTTGAAAAGAAAAAAAATAAAATTGATTTTTGGGATTTAAATATTTCGATAGAATTCTTGAGTATGGAAAAATTTTCTGATATAATAAAAAAAATAGAGGAATCTTTCATTATAGTTGGAGGGAATGGATGAAAAAATTTTACATTGTTACCATATTTGTTATCCTGCTACAGTTTTGTTTTTTTATTGGGATGAGTTTTCAATATTCGATGGAGGGAAATTACCGAAAGGTGTGTAAGAAGTACGAAGGATTAAGGTATATGGAAGCAAGGAAGCAGGTAAATGCGGATAGATCTCAAATTTCTAAGACGGATTTTGATAGATTGATGAAACAGATTGATTGGATGGAGAATTTGGAACATAATCGTGTTACGGCGTATCTTCCTGAAGTAAAAGACGAAAAAGGATATGTTTATATTGAAGTTCCATTGGAGAAGGCAGGAATGGAGGGGGCATTAGAAGAAAAGTCCATACCATTATTTATTTATCAAGAGGGATATAAAAAATTGTTTGGTATAGAAGGAGAATACTTTCACTTTCTTCAAGCAATTATCGTTATTGTATTAATTATGTTTCTGTATTATAGAAGAGAAAAGATTACATTATCAAAATGTATTTTGTATACTGTAATTGTTGGCGGAATCGCGTATCTTCCTGAACTGATCTGGATACTTATTTTTTTTGGTTATTCTGGAGCAGGTTATCCAGGAATTAGCGTTGGAGAATTTGGAGAATTTCCAATTTATGGGGCGACGAGGATTATGTATCTCATAAGGTTGTTTGGGATTTTTTCATTAGAATATTTAATTGTTTTTTTAAACCGGCTTTTGCGAAAACGGCATTGCGTAATTGATTTATTGCTGTTTTGTTTACATATCCTTCCGGCGGCAGTAGGAGCCGTTGTAGTACTTGTAAGCAAAACGCAGGTTTTCCTTTGTGGATTGTCTGATGTATTGATTGCGACAAATGCAATGAAATTTAGTTATGATTATGTTCTAATATTGCTTATTATAGATGTAGTTATTATTGCAGTCTGCAGATTTTATCCCATCTATAATTATTCAGAGAGTGATATAAAACGAATGGAACTACATTTTAAAGATCAGTAGCAATTTATTTATTCCAATAAGAGTTGGTTGTTACTATGAATTTGTGGTGGTAAAAAAATGAAAGTGACGGCCAAAACAGTATAAATACTTATTTTTCTGTATTTTGTAAAGGGATATTTTTTAAAAAAGTCCAGCTAATAAATGTCAATAGTAAAATAAAAATTTTTTATATTTATTT
>CAJUFM010000025.1 GCA_910585745.1 uncultured Eubacterium sp.
CTCTATGTCCATAAAGTGGGATCGGGGAAGGTAAAAAAGATTCACGACGAGGAAAAGGACGGATTGATCGATGATTATGTCTATTTTGATAACAGGATCTTTTACAGCATCGGGAAAGAAGTCTGGTACTATGATGTGGCGCGGGAGGAAAAGCAGCAGCTGCTGACAGAAGATATGCTGTCTTCTTTCTGGCAGGGATACCCGGAAGAAACGATTGAGGAGATTTATGTGGATTCCCATAAATTATATTTTGAGGCATATACTGCGGATGTTACAAAGAGATTTTCCTGTTCCTGGCAGCCAGGAGAGAAAAAGGAATGTAAATGGGAGAAAAATCTGGATTTGTGTCTGAGAAAGAAGGCAGAAGGCTGTGATGACCTTACCATAGACACGATCCAGTCAGGGCGCTGTTTTTACACTCTGGATTTCGATCCCCTTGATGAGAAAAGATACTGCTATGACCTGGAACGGGAGAGGAATCAGAGGGTTAGGAAGGGCGATCCTGAAAACTGCGCCTGGTGGATGTGGGAAGATGAGAATTAGGAGAAAAACAATGGTGAAGAAAATCTGTTTATTTGTCTGCGCCCTGGTGCTGGGAGGGGCCTGTGCAGGCCTCACCGCCTGCGGCGGGGAATATGTGGGAAAGAATGGTGATTCTACAGATGGAGTATCCCAAGGTGCGGTATCCGGAGAAGTGGTGTCTCCTCAGGCGGTGTCCGGCTCAGGTGTGTCCGGTGACAGGAAGCTGTCAAAGATGTATGCAAAGACCCCGGAGGATCTTTCGGTGTCTTTTAAGATCCAGGAGAAGACGGAACAGGGTTATCGTGCCAGGGTAAAGATCAGTCCAGAAGAGGACGGCTTATGGGACTGGGAACTTTATCTGGAATTGGAGGACGAGATCACGGAGATCACCGGGGCAGAGATTGTGTCCCATGAGGAAAACCGTTATATCATCAGGGGGACGGAAGGGAACCGGGATATTAAAAGATACGAAGATGGTTACTTTGACGTGTCAGTATCCTGCCAGGATCAGATTCATGAACCAGAAGTATGTTATCTTACCAGGCAGGAAGATTATATGGGGGAAAAGGATTATGAATGTAAGACTACAAATGTAGAAAGAATAGGGGATTCTGTAAAGGGAAGACTGGTACTGGCAAATCATTCAGAGAAAAAAGCTGGGAAATGGCTGCTTCATCTGGAGACATATGGTATGAAGATCAACTCTCTGGAGGGGGCGCGGATCGTCTGGGAGGAAGAAGACGAGGAGGAATCAGAATATTATTATGATATCTGTGGAGAGGGCAGCAGGCAGGATCTGGGCGCCGGGGAAAGGATGGAGATCGCGTTTACTGCGGAGGCACAAAAGGAGAAGGCAGGGGTTGGTAAGGAATTCGAGATAGTCAAACAGGTGGATACGGAGATTGACTGGGGTTATTACGAGATGGAGTATGGAGCCAGATATGGAAAGATGGATCGATATCTGGTGGGGGATTCTGTCAAAGGTGTGGATCTGTTTTTTATCTTTGAGGAAAAGAATAAGGACAGCTATCGTGCCACGGCAGAGCTGACGAATGTAATGGAAGATTCCATCGCTGACTGGGAGATCTGTCTGGAGTGTGAAGATGAGATCGAAGAAATATCCGGGGCAGAGATTGTCTCCCATGAGGGAAATGAGTACCGGATCCGGGCAAAGGACCGGGAAAAATGGATCTCTCCCTATGGCATGGTGACCTTTCAGGTAAAGGTATCCTGTACTGGGAAGATTCATCCTTTGGCAAAAGTCTATTTGGCGAAAGCGCGGTTTCAGGACGAGGAGGCGAAGACAAAAGATGGCAGGAAAGAGATCCAGATCCGGGAAAAGGATCTGAAAGAAGCGGCGGGGCCCTGCTGGCTTCCTTATGATATCTTATACAAAAAGATCAGTCGGCTACAAATAAGTACTGGGAAAGAACCTATGACCTGGATGATTTTGAAACCTATGAAGAATACAAAGCCTACGTGGACCGGAATGAGTGGGGAAAGAAGATGGGCAGATAAACAATAGATACAGCTTGTCATAAAACCTTCCTTTTCTGCATATACTTACCATAGTATGTATGAAATGGAGGGTTTTTTATGTCTGAAAATAAGAGAAGTAAAAAGACAATGGATGGAAATATGGCAGCTGCCCATGTTTCCTATGCCTTTACTGAGGCGGCTGCGATCTATCCGATTACGCCGTCTTCGCCCATGGCAGATTATGTGGACCTGTGGGCAAATGAAGGGTTGAAAAATATATTTGGACAACCTGTGATGATGAGCGAGATGCAGTCGGAGGCGGGGGCAGCAGGAGCGCTTCACGGGTCTTTGCAGGCGGGAGCGTTATCTACAACGTATACCGCCTCCCAGGGGCTTTTGTTGATGGTACCCAACATGTATAAGATGGCAGGAGAACTTTTGCCGGCGGTGATCCATGTATCCGCCAGGGCGCTGGCGAGCCATGCCCTTTCTATCTTTGGTGATCACTCGGATGTATATGCCTGCCGGCAGACCGGATTTGCCATGCTGTGTGCTGGCAATGTACAGGAAGTAATGGATCTGGGAGCCGTGGCACATCTGGCTGCCATCGAGGGACGGGTTCCTTTTCTTCACTTCTTTGATGGGTTCCGCACCTCTCATGAGATCCAGAAGATCGAGGTATGGGATTATAAGGACCTAAAGGAAATGTGTCCGATGGATGCGGTGCGGGAATACCGGAAAAGGGCGCTGAACCCGAACCATCCGGTACAGCGTGGAACCGCACAGAACCCGGATATCTTTTTCCAGGTACGGGAAGCATGCAATCCCTATTATGACAGACTGCCTCAGATCGTGGAGAAGTATATGCAGAAGGTCAATGAAAAGGCAGGGACGGATTATAAACTTTTCAATTACTATGGCGATCTCGAGGCGAAGAAAGTCATCATTGCCATGGGTTCGGTCTGTGATGCCACAGAGGAGACCATTGACTACCTGAGAGGAAAGGGAGAAAAGGTGGGACTGGTCAAAGTGCGCCTGTTCCGTCCTTTCAGTGCCGAGCATTTGATCCAGGCGCTGCCGGCTACGGTGGAACAGATCACGGTATTAGACCGCAGCAAAGAACCAGGCGCCCAGGGAGAGGCATTGTATCTGGATGTGGTAGCGGCGCTGAAAGACAGCCGGTTCCAGAATGTACCGGTCTATGGTGGACGATATGGCCTTGGTTCCAAAGATACTTATCCCTCCGACCTGCTGGCGGTATATCACAATGAGGCGAAGAAAAAATTTACCATCGGCATCGTGGATGATGTGACGAACCTTTCCCTGGAGCGCACCGAAAGCCCCCATACGGCGCCGGAAGGGACAACCAGCTGTAAGTTCTGGGGCATGGGTGCCGACGGAACGGTGGGCGCCAATAAAAACTCCATCAAGATCATCGGAGACAATACTGATAAATATGTACAGGCTTATTTTGACTACGATTCCAAGAAATCCGGTGGCGTGACCATTTCCCACCTGCGTTTTGGAGACCAGCCCATCAAGTCATCGTATCTCATCGAGAAGGCGGATTTTGTGGCGTGCCACATGCCAGCATATATCCGTAAATACCATATGGTCCAGGATCTCAAACCGAAGGGATCTTTCCTGCTGAACTGTGCCTGGAGTGCAGAAGAGTTAGAAGAGGCCCTTCCGGGACAGGTAAAACGCTATATTGCGGAAAATGACATTCACCTGTACACCATCGATGGATTTAAACTGGGCAAGGAAATCGGTCTTGGCGGCCGCATCAATACGATCCTGCAGGCGGCATTTTTCGTTATCTCTGGTATCATTCCGAAGGATGAGGCCATAGAACACATGAAGACGGCTGCCAAGAAAACCTATTCCAAAAAGGGCGATGACATCGTGGAAATGAACTACCGTGCCATAGAGGCAGGGGCAGAAAAGTTTGTGGAGATACCCGTGCCGGAGAGCTGGAAACAGGCGGAAGAAGAGGATATTACGGACAAGATGAGCGGCGTTAATGACGACTTGATGGAATATGTAAATGATATCCAGAGCAAGATCAATTCCCAGCAGGGCAATGACCTTCCAGTGTCGGCATTTAAAAAATATGTGGACGGAACGGTGCCTCTCGGATCTGCGGCTTATGAAAAGCGTGGTGTGGGAATTGATGTGCCCCGGTGGAATCCAGATGGGTGTATCCAGTGTAATTTCTGTTCCTATGTCTGTCCTCATGCCTGCATCCGCCCTCTGGCTCTGGACGAAGAGACAGAAAAGGAGGCACCAGAGGGAACCATCACGGATATGACTGGCATCGAAGGCATGAAATTTGCCGTGACCATTTCTCCGCTGGATTGTACCGGCTGCGGCAACTGCGCCAACGTTTGTCCGGGAAATAAGCGCAATGACGTATTGAAGATGATCTCTGTGGATGAGGGAATGTATCAGCAGAAACTCTTTGATTACGGTGTCAATATTAAGACGCCGGAGAAAGTGTTAGAAAAATTCAAAGTGGATACGGTGAAGGGAAGCCAGTTCAAGAAACCGCTTCTGGAGTTTTCCGGCGCCTGTGCCGGCTGCGGGGAAACACAGTATGCCAAACTGGCGACCCAGATGTTTGGAGACCGCATGTATATCGCCAATGCCACCGGTTGTTCTTCCATCTGGGGCGGATCATCTCCGGCATCTGCCTATACGGTAAACCACGACGGCGAAGGACCTGCCTGGGCAAATTCTCTCTTTGAAGACAATGCAGAGTTTGGATTTGGTATGGAGCTGGCTCAGAGAACCCTGCGGAATAAAGTGGTCTCTGCTGTCAAAGAGCTGAGTGGCCAGTCAGTTTCCCTCAGTGATAAGGCAAAGGAAAAGATGAGCGCATATCTGGAGACACTGGAAGACGGCTCAGCGAACAAGACTGCTACGAAGGAAATGCTGGAAGTTCTGGAGCAGGAGAAGATCTCCGGCGAGGCGGCGGAGACGATTTTAGAGTACCGGGATTTTGCGTCGAAGAAATCCCAGTGGATCTTCGGCGGTGACGGATGGGCATATGATATCGGCTATGGCGGTCTGGACCATGTGATCGCCAGCGGACAGGACGTCAACATTCTTGTATTTGATACGGAGGTTTATTCCAACACCGGAGGGCAGGCTTCCAAATCCACACCGATGGGAGCCATCGCCCAGTTCGCGGCAGGCGGTAAGGAGATCAAGAAGAAAGACCTGGCAGCAGTGGCGATGAGCTATGGCTATGTGTATGTGGCACAGGTGGCGATGGGTGCGGATATGGCCCAGACGGTCAAGGCATTCGAGGAAGCAGAGCGCTATCCGGGACCATCTCTGATCATTGCCTATGCCCCATGTATCAATCACGGAATCCGCATCGGCATGGGAAATTCCATGGATGAGGAGAAAAAGGCGGTGGAGACAGGATACTGGCACCTGTTCCGCTACAATCCTGAACTGGCAGAGCAGGGCAAGAATCCATTTATCCTGGATTCCAAAGAGCCAAAGGGAGGATTCCAGGAGTTCCTCATGGGTGAGGTGCGCTACAACCGTCTGATGCGGGCGAACCCGGAGCGGGCAAAGAAGCTTTTTGAAAAAGCAGAAAAGGAAGCGTCGGAGAAATACAAGAGACTTGCACAAATGTCATAAATCGTGTAAACTATGCATAAGAGAAATTTAGACAGCTGTCCCTGGCAAAAGCCAGGAACGGCTGCGTACATATTATATGGAGGAATTTGAAATGGAACTTACAAGTATACGGAGCCTGTTCCGTGACAAAGATGAATACACCGGCAAGGAGGTTACGGTTGGCGGCTGGATACGGAGTATCCGGGACTCCAAGACCTTTGGGTTTATTGTGATCAACGATGGAACTTTTTTTGAGCCGCTGCAGATTGTCTACAGTGACAAACTGGACAATTTTGATGTCATATCCAAACTGAATGTAGGAGCGGCCATTATCGTGAGAGGAACGCTGGTGGAGACACCTAATGCAAAACAGCCTTTTGAGATACAGGCGGATAGTGTGGAAGTAGAGGGACCATCTACCGGTGAATATCCACTGCAGAAAAAACGTCACAGCTTTGAATATCTTCGGACAATCTCTCATCTGAGACCGAGGACCAATACCTTTCAGGCTGTATTTCGTGTGCGCTCCCTGATCGCTTATGCGATCCATAAATTTTTCCAGGATCGGGAGTTTGTTTATGTGCATACGCCGCTGATCACAGGCAGCGATTGCGAGGGCGCCGGGGAGATGTTCCGGGTGACGACGCTGGATATGGAGAATCTGCCGATGACGCCGGAGGGGGCTGTTGACTATGCCCAGGATTTCTTTGGAAAAGAGACCAACCTTACTGTGAGCGGTCAGCTCAACGGTGAGACCTTCGCCCAGGCATTTAAAAATATATATACCTTTGGACCGACATTCCGGGCGGAGAACTCCAACACCACCCGCCATGCTGCTGAGTTCTGGATGATTGAGCCGGAGATCGCCTTTGCCGATCTGAAGGATGATATGATGCTGGCGGAGAGCATGTTAAAGTATGTGATCCGTTATGTCCTGGATCATGCGCCGGAGGAGATGAATTTCTTTAACAGTTTTGTGGACAAGGGACTCATTGAACGCCTTAAGCATGTAGAACAGTCTGAATTTGCCCATGTAACTTATACAGAAGCCATTGAGATCCTGGAAAAGAATAACGATCGTTTCGAGTATAAGGTATCCTGGGGAGCGGATCTGCAGACAGAACATGAGAGATACCTTACCGAAGAAGTGTACAAACGTCCAGTATTTGTCACAGATTATCCGAAGGAGATCAAGGCATTTTATATGAAACTCAACGAGGATGGAAAAACTGTGGCAGCCATGGACTGCCTTGTCCCGGGCATCGGTGAGATCATTGGGGGCAGCCAGAGAGAGGATGACTATGAAAAACTGGTGAAGCGCATGGAGGAGTGCAGTCTGAACCAGGAAGATTATGAGTTCTATCTGGATCTGAGAAAGTACGGTTCCACAAGGCATGCCGGATTTGGTCTTGGTTTTGAGCGCTGTGTGATGTACCTTACAGGAATGCAGAATATCCGCGACGTGGTTCCGTTCCCAAGAACGGTCAAAAACTGTGAACTTTAAGAGAATGAGGAGGAAGAATATGAATTTGCAAGTACCAGAGGATTACCAGTCTCCGCTGTCGATCCGTGAGACCGAGGAAGCGATTAAAAAAGTAAAAGATTTTTTTGAAAAAGCATTGGCGGTGAACCTGAATCTCACCAGGGTGTCGGCACCACTTTTTGTTGCGCCGGAGACGGGATTGAATGATGACCTGAACGGAGTGGAGCGGCCGGTGGCATTTGGCATCCGGGAGCAGGAGGAGAGAAAGGTAGAGATCGTCCATTCTCTCGCCAAATGGAAGCGCTATGCCTTAAAACGTTATGGTTTTGAAAAGGGGGAAGGGCTGTATACGGATATGAATGCCATCCGCCGGGATGAGGACACAGACAATATCCATTCTATTTTTGTGGACCAGTGGGACTGGGAGCGGATCATTGATGCCTCAGAGCGCAATATAGACACATTAAAGACCATTGTAAAGAAGGTATATCAGTCTCTGGAAGAGACCGAGGACTTTATGTCCATCAAATATCCTTACATAAAGAAGTCGCTGCCCCAGAATATTACATTTGTCTCTACCCAGGAGCTGGAGGACCAGTATCCGGATAAGTCACCCAAGGAGAGGGAATATCTTGCGGCAAAAGAACACGGTGCCATTTTCCTGATGCAGATAGGAGATAAGCTGGCTTCCGGAGAGCCCCATGACGGCAGGGCGCCGGATTATGATGACTGGTCGCTGAACGGGGATATTATTGTATATTACCCGGTGCTGGATATTGCCCTGGAGCTTTCTTCCATGGGGATCCGCGTGGATGAGAAAGCGCTGAAGGACCAGCTTGCAAAAGCAGGCTGTGAGGAACGCAGCAAACTGCTCTTCCAGAAAGAGATCCTGGAGGGAAAACTTCCCTATACCATCGGGGGAGGGATCGGGCAGTCCAGGATCTGTATGTTTTTCCTGAAAAAAGCCCATATCGGTGAGGTTCAGTCCTCCATATGGCCGGAAGAGGTTATGAAAGAGGCAGAAGAAAAGGGACTTCAGATCTTGTGATGCCAGGGTCAAAAGGTCAAAATGCCGTTCATGCCTGCATGAAAAATAAGTTCTGACGAACTTATTCGCATTTGAACTGGGGCCCCAACATCGTATAATAGTATACCAAACAGGAGGATGATCATGGAAAACTTTACGTTTTATGCACCTACTTATTTTGATTTCGGAAAAGGAGCAGAAAAGCATGTGGGAGAGCTGGTCCGCAGGTTTGGCGGAAACAAGGTGCTCTTTCATTACGGGGGCGGCTCGATTAAAAGATCCGGTCTCTATGATACCGTTAAGAAATGTCTGGAAGCAGAGGACATTGCTTATGTAGAGCTTGGGGGTGTGAAACCAAATCCCCGCAGCGGTCTGGTGTATGAAGGGATTGAATTATGCAGAAGAGAAGGTGTGGACTTTATACTGGCTGTAGGCGGGGGAAGTGTGATTGATTCCTCCAAGGCCATAGCCGCCGGGTGCTGCTACGATGGAGATTTTTGGGACTTTTATTCTGGAAAGGCAAAGATCCAGCAGGCAGTTCCCGTGGGGACGATCCTTACTATTGCAGCGGCTGGTTCCGAGGGCTCTACCAACTCTGTGATCACAAATGAAGAGACAGGGTATAAAAAGGGTGCTGGTTCCGATGTACTGCGCCCGAAGTTTTCCATATTGAATCCGGAATTTACCTGCTCCCTGCCGCCTTATCAGACGGCGGCGGGAGCTACTGATATCATGATCCATATATGCGAGCGGTATTTTTCCAATACCGAAGAGGTGGAGATCACAGACAGACTCTGTGAGGCTGTATTAAAGACGATGATCCACGAGACGCCGCGGGTGATCGAAGATCCCCAGAACTACGATGCCAGAGCCAATATCATGTGGGCGGGAATGATTGCCCATAATAATGTGTGTGGAGTGGGCAGGGTACAGGACTGGGCGAGCCATCATATTGAGCACGAGCTCTCTGCACTCTATGATGTGACTCACGGTGCGGGACTGGCGGTGATCGCTCCTGCCTGGATGCGGTATGTACTGAAGATCAATCCCCACAAGCTGGTTCAATTTGCTGAACGGGTGTGGGATATCGAGCCCCAGGAGACCGGGGAGAAAACTGCTTTGAAGGGCATAGAAGCCTTTGAGTGTTTTTTGAAGGCTATCGGTATGCCGCTGACTTTTGACGAGATCGGTGCCGATGAAAAGGACGCGGAGCTTATGACCAGTAAACTTCTGAGTACAAAGGATACAGAAGGAAATTATGTGCAGCTCCGGGCGGAGGATGTCATGAAGATTTATCATTATGCGGCGACAGGAGAGATGTAGATGCGTGACCAGAATGAATTTATGAGACAGATGCTTGAACTGGTGGATCTGGCAAAGACACAGGAGAGCCGGATCACCAAAGAGCAGGTCAAAGATTTCTGCAGTGACCTGGATCTGACGGCTCCACAGCTGAAGCTGGTATATGATTTTCTGGAGGAGCATAATATCGATGTGACAGGGCATTCTTCAAAGAAACATTCTGGAAAGACTGCTTCCCAGGAAGCGGGGTTTGAAGCCGGAGACGGAGAACTGCAGGAATCGGAGCTGAATACGGAGGATTCCAAATATCTTCGTATCTACCGGCGGGAACTGCGAGAGCTGCCGGATCTGTCTGGGGAAGAGAAAGACCATCTTTTTGGGAGGCTTTTATCCGGCGATGCTGGTGTGAAGCATAAGGTGATCGAGTCCTTTCTTAAGCGTGTTGTCACCCTGGCGGGAAAATATAAAAACCGGGGGGTGCCTCTGGAAGATCTGATCCAGGAGGGAAACCTGGCGCTGATCACGACGGTGGACATGCTCTGCGGCAATTCAGACATCTCTGATGTGAAAAAAGAGCTGGAGCGCAGTATAAGGGGGCGCATGATCGAGCTGGCGGACAGCCAGTTGGAAAGCCGGGGGCAGGAAAATACGATCCTGGCGAAAACAAACCTGATCCATGAGGCCACGAAAGTGCTTGCCGAAGAATGGGGCAGGCTTGCCACGCTGGCAGAGCTGGCAGAGTACACCAGGATGACAGAAGATGAGATCCGTATGTATGTGGAGCTGTCCATGGATGAGATCAAGGTGGGAAAGGAATGACCGCCTGTAAAAATTCCGATTATGATAAATTAATGCGTAAAAACGATCGTTGCCACGGTCGTTTTTTAATGATTGTTCTACAAATATAGTCTAACCACATGATATAGTATTTTATTTGAAAAAATCAAGAAAAAATTACAAGATATAGTGGACATCCCTTCTCATTAGTGATATAATCACTAATGTTCGATATTGAGACCGTAAGGAGTAGTTTTTGAAAGGCAGGGGATATTAAGGTGAAGGTTATCAAGAGAGACGGGCGTGTGGTGGACTATGACCGCAATAAAATTCTGGTGGCGGTCAGAAAGGCGAATGCAGAAGTAGAGACATTTGAAAAAGTATCAGAGGATGACATGGATGGTATTATCGCCAGCATTGAGAATGCGGGGCGGGAGACCATGCAGGTCGAGGATATCCAGGATATGATTGAGCAGAAACTGATGGCTGCAGGAAAATTTGTGCTTGCCAAGACCTACATCATCTATCGTTATACGAGAGAGCTGGTGAGAAAGGCAAATACGACGGATGACTCCATCATGAGCCTGATCCAGAACAGCAATAAAGATGTTATGGAGGAAAATTCCAATAAAAATGCCTACATCGCTTCAACCCAGAGAGATCTTATCGCGGGAGAGGTATCAAAGGATCTGACAAAACGGGTTCTTTTGCCGGAAAAGATTGTGAGGGCACATGAAGAAGGTGTGCTTCATTTTCACGACATGGATTATTTTGTGCAGCCTATTTTTAACTGTTGTCTCATCAATATAGGGGACATGCTGAAAAATGGCACTGTGATGAATGGAAAGCTCATTGAAAGCCCCAAGAGCTTCCAGGTGGCATGTACCGTTGTGACTCAGGTCATTGCAGCGGTGGCCAGCAGCCAGTATGGCGGCCAGTCTGTGGATATACGTCATCTGGGGAAATATTTGCGCAAGAGTACCGATAAATACCGCCAGCGGTATCGGGAAAAGTTTGGGGATACATTAGATGACACAACGATTGAAACCATGGTAGAAGAGCGTGTGAAGGATGAGCTTTGTTCCGGAGTCCAGACAATTCAGTATCAGATCAACACGCTGATGACCACCAACGGGCAGTCGCCATTTGTAACCCTTTTCCTTAATCTGGATAAGGATGATGAGTACATAGAAGAAAATGCAAAGATTGTTGAGGAAGTTCTCCGCCAGAGACTGGAGGGGATCAAAAATGAGAAGGGTGTATATGTCACTCCTGCATTTCCTAAGCTGATCTATGTTCTGGATGAACATAACTGTCTCAAGGGTGGAAAATACGATTATATTACGAGACTGGCGGTAAAATGTTCTGCCAAACGTCTCTATCCCGATTATATCTCAGCCAAAAAAATGAGGGAGAATTACGAGGGGAATGTATTTAGCTGCATGGGGTGCCGCAGCTTTCTCTCCACCTGGCAGGATGACCAGGGAAATTATAAATGGGAGGGGCGTTTTAATCAGGGAGTAGTCAGTCTGAACCTGCCCCAGATCGGAATTATGGCAAAGGAAAATGAAGAATATTTCTGGCAGCTGCTGGAGGAGAGGCTTTCCCTCTGCTTTGAGGCGCTGATGTGCCGCCATTCTGCCCTGGAGGGAGTGACCTCCGATGTCAGTCCGATCCACTGGCAGTACGGGGCGATCGCAAGGCTGGAAAAGGGAGAAAAAATAGACAAGCTGCTGCATGACGGATATTCGACGATCTCCCTTGGATATATTGGTCTGTATGAGGTGACAAAACTGATGACAGGGGAGAGCCATACCACAGAAAAGGGAAGTAAGTTCGCTTTGAAGGTGATGAACCGTTTGCGCCGGGCTACCGATACCTGGAAGGAAGAGACCGGGCTTGGATTTGGCCTCTACGGCACGCCGGCAGAATCTTTGTGCTATCGTTTTGCTGAGATTGATAAGAAGCGTTTTGGGGTGATCAAAGATATTACGGATAAGGGATATTATACCAATTCCTATCATGTGGATGTCCGTGAGAAGATTGATGCATTTAGCAAATTTACCTTTGAGAGCCAGTTTCAGACGATTTCTTCCGGAGGCGCCATCTCTTATGTGGAGATCCCAAACATGCAGCACAATCTGCCGGCTCTTGAAGAGATTGTAAAATTTATATATGACAACATTCAGTATGCGGAGTTTAATACGAAGTCGGATTATTGCCATGTATGTGGTTTTGACGGGGAGATCGTGATCAATGAAGATCTCGTATGGGAATGCCCCAACTGTGGCAACAGGGACCACAATAAAATGAATGTGACCAGGAGAACCTGTGGCTATCTTGGAGAAAATTTCTGGAATGTGGGCAAGACCAAGGAGATTAATTCCAGGGTTCTGCACATTTAACCGAAAGTTGTTCCGTTAGGCTGGTCCAGTGGCACCAGATCGCGCTGCTGGGCGGAGAAAGGAAAAATAGAATAGAATGAATTATGCAGATATAAAGCAGTATGATGTGGCAAACGGCCTGGGGGTCAGGGTATCGCTCTTTGTCAGCGGATGTACCCATCACTGCAAAAACTGTTTTAATCCGGAGACCTGGGATTTTGCTTATGGCAAGCCTTTTACCCAGGAGGAGATCCAACAGATACTGGATTATCTGAAGCCTTCCTACGTGGCCGGCTTATCTGTTCTGGGAGGGGAGCCTTTTGAAAAAATAAATCAGGAGGGACTTCTTCCTCTGTTAAGGCAGGTAAAAAAAAGTTTTCCTGAGAAGGACATCTGGTGTTATTCCGGATATTTATTTGACCGCCAGATCCTGGGTCAGATGTGTCAGGAGTCCGAGACCACCAAAGAGATGCTTTCTTATATTGATATATTAGTGGACGGACGGTTTGTGGAAGAGAAAAAGAATCTGAAGCTGAGGTTTCGGGGTTCAGAAAACCAGAGGATCATTGATGTAAAAAGATCGCTGGAGACTGGCAGAGTGATACTCTGGCAGGAAGAAGAGAAGTTATAATGATATTGGATGGAGGACGAGATGGAGCAGATAAAAGTAACCTTTATGAAAATGGATCCCAAAGCACAGGTGCCTGCATATGGCACAGAGTTTTCAGCAGGGGCAGATCTGTCTGCCTGTATAGAACAGCCAGTTACGATTCACGCGGGGACTACAGAATTTATCCCTACAGGAATTGCTGTGGCGATTCCCAGGGGATTGGTGGGGCTGATCTATGCCAGAAGTGGTCTTGCCTGCAAGCAGGGGCTGGCTCCGGCGAATAAAGTAGGGGTTATTGATTCGGATTACCGTGGGGAGATCATCGTGGCACTGCACAATCATTCCACCGGGAGTCTGGTGGTAGAGCCGGGGCAGAGAGTGGCGCAGATGGTCATTGCGCCCTATATATATGCAGAGTATGAGGAGAGAGGCAGCCTGGATGAAACAGACCGGGGAAGTGGAGGATTTGGTTCTACAGGAAACAGGTGAATGTAAAAACTTTACAGAAACACCATTCCATGGTATACTTGTGTTAGCTCGGTGACAGAGTAGAAAACAGCAGAAAAGATAGGGGTGTGACATTGAAAAAAGCAAAAAATAAGATTTCCCTGACACTGGATGAGACGACAATGCCTATCATTGAACAGCTGACCGATGGGATGCCAGGTGGATTCTTTATATATTGTGCCGAAGGAGATAAGGAACTCCTTTATTTTAATACGGCTATTCTGCGTATTTATGGTTGTGGGACCAGGGAAGAGTTTATGGAACTGACGGGTAATACATTCCAGGGGATGGTACATCCAGAGGATCTGGACGAAGTGGAAGAAAGCATAAAGGATCAGGTAGAGAAGAGTATCTATGACCTGGATTATGTGGAATACCGTATTATCCGCAGGGATGGCTCCATTCGATGGGTGGAGGATTACGGCCATTTTTTATATACAGAAAAGTATGGCAATATATTTTACGTTTTTATAGAAGATGCGACGGAGCGGCTCAAAAACCGTATCCAGGAATTAGAATGCATCAATGAAGAACTAAAGCGGCTGCATGCCAGGGAAGTCCAGTATAAGAAGGCATTACTAAAGGATGCCGTTTCTTTTTGTGAGATCAATCTGACGAGGGACGAGTTTTTGGCTGTATCCAGCCAGATCCGTGATGTAGAGGAGTACGATCTGACCAGGAAGACAGCAGATCATCCCAACAAAAAGTACTCTGAATATGTGAGACAATGGGAAAAAAATATAAGCGAGGACCGATTGGAAACCTACCGTACATTTTTTCAGGCAGAACGATTAAGACGATGTTATGAGGAGGGAAAACTGGAACAGTCCTATGAGTGCCAGATCATAGATGCAAGGGGAAGGGCGCGTCTGTGGCAGTTTGTGTTGCTGCTGGGAAAGAATGAGAATTCGGATGATATTATTGCCTTGGTTATTATTAAAGATATCACAGAACAGCTGGCTAAACAAAATCTTCTTCTGTCCGCGCTTCAGCAGGCACAGATGGCGAAGATCGCAAGAAACACATTTTTGTCTAACATGTCCCACGATATCCGCACCCCGCTGAACGCCATCATAGGATATACCGACCTGGCAAGGGATCACAAAGAAGACCTGGGCAGAGTAGAAAATTATATGGATAAAATACAGGTGTCCAGTGAGCAGCTGCTGACGATCCTCAATGAATCGCTGGAAGTTACTCGGATGGAGTCAGGAAAAGTGAGCCTGATCGAGCGGAAGTGTCATCTGGCAGACCTTCTGGAGGATGTAGAAAGTACATTCCGGATCGGAATTCAGGAAAAAGGCATCAGGTTTTACGTGGATAAGGATGAGGTCAGACATTTTTCGGTTGTGGTAGATTACATAAGGCTCAAAGAGATCTTATGCCAGCTGGTGGACAATGCCATGAAATATACAAAGCCAGGAGGCATGATAAGCCTGACTCTGAAGGAGTCTGACATTGCGGTGAACGGATACGCCAAGTATCAGTTTTTGGTCAAAGATGATGGCATTGGTATTTCGGAGGAATTCCAGACAAGCCTGTTTGAGCCCTTTAAGAGAGCGAATAACACGACAGCAAGCGGAATTCCAGGCACTGGGCTTGGTCTTACTGTGGTAAAAGGTCTTGTCGATATTATGGGAGGAGAGATATCTGTCGAAAGTAAACCAGGAGAGGGATGCTGTTTCACTGTAAGCCTGCTGATGAAATTACAGAAAAAACAGCAGGAAGATCATCCGGGGGATGGCGAAAATAACAGCATTGATCCGGTATCCCTGAAGGGGAAACGGATCCTGGTGGTGGAGGATAACGAGATCAACCGGGAGATCGTGGAAGAAGTTCTGAAAAGCGAGGGTCTTTTGGTGGAGACTGCGAAAAATGGAAAAGAGGCAGTGGAAAAAGTGTGGGAATCAAAGCCTGGATATTATTCGTTGATCCTGATGGATATCCAGATGCCAGTGATGGATGGATATGAGGCAACAAAGGCGATCAGAAAGCTGGAAGACAAAGAACTGGCGGATATTCCTATTGTTGCACTGTCGGCAAATGCTTTTGCCGAGGATTATCAGCATTCACTGGATGTGGGGATGAATGCCCACATTCCAAAACCGATTGACCGGATAAAGTTGCGGGAGCTTTTGCAGCGGCTGATAAGAAAGGATTTCCATGAATTATAATGACAGTGTCCGCAAGATTAAGGGAGTGGGGGAAAAGGCAGAAAATTATTTACATAAGCTGGATGTTTTTCAGGTAGGAGATCTGTTGGAACATTACCCCAGAGATTACGATGAGTTTAAAGAAATTGTACCTATTTCTGAACTGCAGGAAGGTAAGGTTATGGCGGTGGAAGGCGTGCTCCGCAAAAAACCTTCGGTGAAGAACACATCAAATCTGAAGATCATCACTGCTTTTCTGGAGGATGAGACAGGTATCCTGCAGATTACCTGGTTCAATATGCCTTTTCTGGTGAATCAGCTCCGATTGGGAACGAGATATATCATGAGAGGAAAAACTGGCCGCCACAATGGAAAGATGGTGCTGGAACAGCCTAAGCTGTATAGTAAAAATGAATTTTATAAAAAAGTGGGAAAGATGCTTCCCATCTATCCTCGTACGGCGGGGCTGACGAATCATCAGATGACGAAAGCCGTACAGACTGCCCTGTCAGAGTGTGAGGGAATACTAGAGTTCCTTCCCCTGGAGATCCGGAAGCGTAATGATCTTGTGGGATATAAAAAGGCGGTACAGGATATTCATTTTCCTAAAAACCGGGTGGAGTTTATAAAGGCGAGAAAACGTCTTGTATTTGATGAGTTATTTTTATATCAGGCGGCTCTTCGAGCAATTCGTTTTCAGAACGATCAGAAGAGCTGCCATGTTATGATGCAGAAAAAAGAAGTGGAAGAGCTTTTGGAGAGCCTGCCTTTTATCCTGACCGGCGCGCAGAGGAAAGTTTACGAAGAGATACTGGCGGACCTTTGCGGCGGGCGTGTTATGAACCGGCTTGTACAAGGGGACGTGGGATCCGGAAAGACAGTGGTAGCGGTGCTTGCCCTCTATCTGACGGTCTGCAACGGCAGCCAGGGAGCCTTTATGGTTCCCACGGAGGTTCTAGCCAGACAGCATTATTTATCCCTGCAGAATATGCTTGGGGTGCGGGGCGTCAGAATCGGGTTGCTCACCGGTTCCCTGACAGCAAAACAGAAGCGGGAAGGGAAAGAGAAACTGGCCGCGGGGGAATGGGATATCGTGGTGGGAACCCATGCGATGCTGCAGGATAATGTGGAGTTTCATGATCTTGCCCTTGTCATCACCGACGAACAGCACCGTTTTGGGGTGAGACAGCGGGAGGTGCTCTCAGAGAAAGGGGAAACTCCCCATATACTTGCCATGAGTGCGACGCCGATCCCCAGGACCCTTGCGCTGGTGCTGTATGGAGACATGGATCTTTCAGTGATGGATGAGCTGCCAGCAAACCGTCTTCCCATCAAAAACTGTGTGGTGGGGACAGATTACCGGCCGAATGCCTACCAGTTTATGAAAGAGCAGATCGGTATGGGACATCAGGTCTATATCATCTGTCCCATGGTGGAAGAAAATGATGATATGGAGTTAGAAAGCGTAGCACTTTACACGGAACAGTTGCGGCAGGTTTTTAGCGGTAGAGCTGTGGTAGACAGTCTGCATGGAAAAATGAAGCCGGCCCAGAAGAATGAAGTGATGGAGCGGTTTGGGGCAGGAGAAACAGATATCCTGGTGTCAACTACTGTGATCGAGGTGGGGATCGATGTGCCCAATGCCACGGTGATCATGATCGAGAACGCGGAGAGGTTTGGTCTTGCCGGTCTTCATCAGCTGAGGGGAAGGGTAGGCCGTGGAGAGGCTCAGTCCTATTGCATTCTCATGTATGGAAATGATACGAAGGAGGGAAAGGAGAGGCTCTCGATCCTTGCCTCCTCCAATGACGGATTTCATATTGCCAGAGAGGATCTGAGGCTGCGGGGCCAGGGAGACTTTTTCGGGGTGCTGCAGAGCGGGGACAAGCTGTTTAAACTGGCAGATATTTATGAGGACGCCAAATTGCTGCAGGCTGCCAGTGAAGAGGCAAAACGGTATGATTTTCAGGAGATCAGCTGCTTTTATGCCAAAAACCGGCGCCTTTCGGAAAAGCTGGAGCACTATATGGGAAAGGTATCACTATAGCCTGATAGCGCCAACCGGCTGATCTGGTGGTGATATTGTATGTTTATGGGACAGAAAACAGTTGAAAAAAAACAGGATTTATTATACAATAGCAGAAAAAGCGAATGACCACGGAAATGAGGGAAGATATGCGCGTTATTGCGGGTAAGGCAAGAAGGCTGCCGTTGACTGCCCCGGAGGGAAAGGACACGAGGCCTACGACGGACCGGATCAAAGAGACATTATTTAACATCATACAGGATGAGGTTCCCGGTAGTGTATTTCTGGATTTGTTCAGTGGCAGCGGGGGAATTGCCATCGAGGCACTGAGCAGAGGGGCAGAGAGGGCGGTTCTGGTAGAGTTTGGGAAAGACCCCCTGCGATGCATCCAGGCCAATCTGGCAAAAACCAGGCTGACCGACCAGGCAATAGTACTTCCGGTGGAAGTTACCTACGGAATATCTAAATTAGAAAAGATGGGACAGGTATTTGACATTATTTATGCGGATCCGCCATATCGGAAGGGATTTGAGGCAAAGCTGGCAGATCTGCTGGCACACTCAGGGATTGTGAAAGAAGATACGCTGGTGATCCTGGAATCTGCCCTGGATACGCCAGCAGACTATGTGGATGAAAATTTTTATGAGGTGGTAAGGATAAAGGAATATAAGACGAACAAGCATGTTTTTTTAAGAGTAAGGTAGAGAAAGGAACAGGTAATTGTATGAATCCATCAAGAATTGAGAAGGCGATAGACGAGATCTATGAATATGTGGAGAACTGCAAACCCTCTAAATTGTATCCCAATAAAGTAACGGTTTCCAAAGATGAATTATATGATCTTCTGGATGCCCTCCGCATGTGTGCACCGGATGAGATCAAGAGATATCAGAAGGTCATCAACAACCGCAATGAGATCCTTCAGGAAGCTCAGACCCAGGCGGAGCAGATCATGAATAAGGCAGAAGCCCAGACCCAGCAGCTGCTGGATCAGAACGAACTGGTGCAGACGGCTTATGCCCAGGCAGAACAGATCATAGCCCAGGCCCAGGCCCAGGCAGAACAGATCGTCAGGCAGGCTGTGGGGGAGAGCGAACAGGTCAGGACTTCCGCCCTGTATTATACCAGTGATCTTCTGGGAGAGGCGGGGAGAAACATTGAGACCTCCCTGAAGGAGCTGGAGAGCAAGTCAACGATGCTCATCAGTGTATTAAAGAAAGATATCGAGATCATAAAAAATAACCGCTCAGAGCTCAAAGACCAGATTGATGGTAAATTTCCGGAAGAGGAAAACCAGGGAGAGGAAGATGGAGCTTCTGGCGGGGCAGAATAGCTCTTATCCCGTTGTCTGGTTACCACAGTAAAACGCCGAGAAGCAGGGCAATGAGACTGCTGAGAAACTTTATGATTACATAGGGAACGATGGATAATCCTGTATTTCGCAGAACACTGTTTGTCTGGGCAGCAGCAGAGAGCCCTCCAAAGGCAGTGAAGGCAAGGCACAGGATTATTTTTGCGTGGTGTGGGATACCTGAGCTGCAGATCATGGCATTTCCAGTAGTGATCTCCAAAAGACCGCACAGGGGAACCTGGAAGAAAGAGGGCAGCCCAGGAATGCTCTGGATCATCCTGGCGAGGATGGAGAAGAGCATGATATAACCTCCGATCTTGATCAAAAGCAGGGCAGAGGCAGAAATTTCTTCGTCCAGCTGCTCAGAAAAAGTGGTGTTTGGAACTGGAGAATGTCCGGAGGATGTGGCATGCAGGGAAAATCTTCCTCGAAAAAGAGGGGTTAGAAGATAAAAACATACACTTCCAAGAACGGCAGACAGGAGTACTGTCAGATAAAAGAAGTATTTTCCCGGACCGAGGTGGAGCAGGCTTTCTCCTACAAAAAAGATGACAAACATGGGACTTGGGTTGTTGATGGCGCCGCTAAAGAAAAACGCCTGTTTTTTTGTAAGGGAGCCGTCTTGATACAGGTCTCCGGCTATTTTTGCCCCGATGGGATAGCCGGACAGGATTCCAGCGGTGAGAAGCAGATAACAGAGCCGGTTCCCCTGCAGTTTTTTCCGGAGCAGTGATGTGAGGATCGAGAAGGGAAGAAGTGAGGGGACAAGGACCGTAGCCCATAAGACCAGACCATTTCTGCCGCCTTCTGCGGCGGTTTCCGGAAAGACCAGCAGCAGTGCAAGAAATAAAAAACAAAGCATTAGCATGGAAACGATCCCCCAGGGACGTGTTTGTTCATTTTATGAATAAATACGCTGCAATATGCTGATAATAAAGAGTACTAACGGCATAGAGCCCGTCAATGGAGGAAGTTATGAACGATTCATTTGCAATTCTTACGGATTCCACGGCCAATCTTCCGCTGCCCTATATTCAGAAATATGAGATTACTGTCCTATCTCTTAAATATCTGGTGGGAGACCGGGAATATCCAGGATATGATCAGTCGGGGGACCAGACGTTCCATCAATTATACGAACATCTGCGGGTGGGAAGAAATGTAACCACTTCCATGGTGAATACCAGTGAGGCGTATGAGGCGGCAAAACCTATATTGGAATCGGGAAAGGATATTTTGTATATTGGTCTTTCTACAAAGCTCAGCGGAACTTTCAATGCAGTGGAAGCGGCGCTTATGAAGCTGAAGGGAGAATTTCCGGAGCGGAACATATATGCCGTGGACAGCCTGTGTATGGCGCTGGGAGAGGGCCTTCTGGTATATGGGGCGGTGAGGCGGCGCAGACAGGGTCAGAGGCTGGAACAGGTTTACGAATGGTGCAGCCAGAGCCGCTGGCAGATCAATACCATTTTTACTGTAGATGATCTGAACCATCTGAGGCGCAGCGGCCGTGCCTCTACGGTGATCGCCATGGTGGGAACGGTATTAAAGATCAAATTGATCCTCCGGATGAGCCAGGGAGGGATCCTCAAACAGGAGACCAAGGTACGGGGGAGAAAAAAATCCCTGGATGAGATCGCAAAAAGGGCGCTGAGAGATATAAAAGAGCCCCAGACCGTATTTATCAGCCATGGAGACTGTCCTTCGGATGCCCGTTATCTTGCAGATCATCTGAGAAGATCCGAAAAGGTGAAAAGGATCATCATCCAGACACTGGATCCAGTGATCGGAGTCCACACCGGACCAGGTTCTATTGGGATTTTTTTCATTTCCTATTGAAATTTAAAAATCACAGTTGTATAATAAAAAAGTATGAATTTTGGGTTATAAACCAGAAAGAAGGAAATGGAATGAAAGTATTAGTGATCAATTGTGGAAGTTCTTCCCTCAAATACCAGCTGATTGATTCCGAGACGGAACAAGCACTTGCTGTTGGAATCTGTGAGAGGATTGGAATAGATGGACGCCTGAACCATACACCGGCAGGTGGTGAAAAAGTTGTGATCAACAAAGACATGCCGGATCACGAAGTGGCGGTGAAATTAGTTCTGGAGGAGCTTACAGATAAAACCTATGGAGTCATTGGAGACCTGTCTGAAATCGATGCCATTGGACACCGGGTGGTGCATGGAGGAGAAAAATTTGCCTCTTCCGTTGTTATTGATGATGATGTGATGGCGGCGATCGAGGAGTGCAATCCTCTGGCACCGTTACATAATCCGGCGAATCTCATCGGGATCCGGGCCTGTCAGGCGATTATGCCGGGAGTACCGAATACGGCTGTTTTTGACACGGCATTTCATCAGACCATGGAGCCGGTGGCATTTTTGTATGGTCTTCCCTATGATTGTTATGAAAAGTATAAAGTGCGCCGTTATGGATTCCATGGTACAAGCCATAGTTTTGTATCCGCACGTGCCATCGAGCTGCTGGAACTGGATCCGGACAATTCCAAAGTTATTGTCTGCCATCTGGGGAACGGTGCCAGCATTTCTGCGGTGAAAAATGGAAAATCTATGGACACCAGCATGGGACTGACACCGCTGGAAGGGCTTGTGATGGGAACCAGAAGTGGTGACATCGATCCGGCGATCATTGAGTATCTGGCTCACAATATGGGGAAATCCCTGGAAGAGGTTATGAATCTTCTGAATAAAGAGTCCGGAGTCTATGGTCTTTCTGGAATCTCCAGCGATTTCCGTGATCTGGAGAAGGCAGCGGAAGAGGGAAATGAGAGGGCACAGCTGGCGCAGGACGTATTTGGCTACCGTGTAGCAAAATACATCGGTGGTTATACCGCAGCCATGAACGGAGTGGACGCTATCGTATTTACCGCTGGTCTTGGTGAAAACAATAATATTATGCGGGAATATATCTGCAGCTATCTCAGCTATCTCGGTGTAAAGATCGATCAGAAGGAAAATGCCATCCGCAGTGAGGAAAAGGTGGTATCTACTGCAGACAGTAAGGTAAAAGTAATGGTGGTTCCCACCAACGAAGAGCTTGCCATCGCCAGAGAAACCGTGGAATTGATCGGATAAGCCAAAATATTGTCAGAAATGTAAAAAAGTGTTGACAAACTATGGTCATGCAGATATAATGGTAGAAGTGTTTTCAGATATTAAGGAGGTGTAATGACATGTCAATCTGTCCTAAGAATAAATCTTCAAAGTCAAGAAGAGACAAACGTAGAGCAAACTGGAAAATGACAGCTCCTACATTGGTAAAGTGCAGTAAATGCGGAGAGCTGATGGTTCCACACAGAGTTTGCAAAAATTGCGGCAGCTACAACAAGAAAGAGATTCTTGCACAGGCTGAATAAGCAGTAAGTTCCGAAAAATAACACAAGAGGTCAATATGTCTATGAAAATAGATGTATTGGCTTTTTTGTTGAAAGAAAGAGGGTAATCCCTCAAGTCACTTTATGACTTTTGGGACACCCTCTTTTTAAGTATGGCGGGGATTAAAATTTTTCTGCTTTTTAAATAAAAAGTACTGAACCGTTTTGGACTTTGTAACAGAATTGTAGTGAAGGCCTTTTTATGATGGAATTCTATTTATATCTGCGCAGGGAAAAAGTGTGAAGGAGATTGTCGGTTCTAATGCCTTCGTCGGAGGCATCAAAACCTCACCAGACAATCTCTCGTAACGCGCCGATTGCGGCATGTTTGAAAGTGTGAAAAATACGAAAACAACAGGAAAGGAGGGGGAACTTGGGGGATACGATGCAGCTGCTGCTGGAGACCGTGGGCGACGATTTATATTGCTTTTGCTGCCGTCTGACCCGGAACCGGATGGAGGCGGATGATCTTTATCAGGATACTTTCCTAAAAGCATTGGAACAGAAGAGGCGGCTGGAATCTGTCTCAGACCGGGATCAGACCGGGGCGATACGGAGAAATCGGAATTTTCTGATGGGGATTGCTTCTAATCTGTGGAAAAACCAGTGGCGCAAAAAGAAAAAGGAACAAAAAAATCTATCCCTGGAACGCGATGAGTTTTTTGCTTTATCGTTATCAGAGGGAGAAGATATACTGGAAGATCTGGAGCGCAAAGAGATCCAGGAAAGACTGACCATGCACATCCGTACTCTTCCAGATAAATTGAGAACGGTTATTTATCTGTATTATGCGGCCGAGATGCAGACGGAAGAGATCGCTGGTGTACTGAATATTCCCAGGGGAACGGTGAAAAGCAGGCTGTATCTGGCAAGAAAAAAATTAAAAAATAGTCTGGAGGATGATGGCTATGAAATATAATTTGGATGATTTATTGAAGGAAAATATGGATATACAGGAGACACCCTCCCAGGAATTGAGGGATAGGATTCTGAATCAGGAAAAGGAGAGATGGGCTATGCGAAATAAAAATAAATACTTTAAATATGTGCCAAAGGTGGCTGCGGCCGCTTTGGCGGTGGTGCTGGCAACAGGGGGAATTGCCTATGCAGGCACCGGATTATGGGATCATTATGTGGCAGAGGACTTCGGGGTGGCAAAAAATGCTAAGCTGCAGAAAGAGCTGAATGAAAAGGGCTTTGCCCAGCAGCCACAGGTGACAGCAGAGGCAAAAAGAAAAGAGATTTCTGTAACAGACAAAGATATTACAGTAACGATACAACAGACGCTGGCAGATGAGCATAGTGCCTATGTCTGTTACAAGATCAAGTATGGGGATCAGTACAAAGCGGTGGATCAGGATGCAGTAAAACACCCGGACTATAGAATAACGCTTCAGGAAGGGATAGGTACTGGAATTGCAACACCTCAGACAGAGTTTCAGATGGATTCTGGAATCCCGTTAGATTATAGCGGCGGCGTCAAAAAGGTTATAGATGACCACACCGTTCTCTATGAGTACTTTATCGCTACTAGGATGGAGGATAATTTACAGGAGGGGATTATGAAGATGTCCCTGTCTCCTTTTGAGAAGTATAGTACGAAAGCGGATCTCAGTCTGGAGGCTACCAGTCCGGAGGTGATCGCAGCAGACGGCAAATGGGATCTTTCCTGGGATCTGTCTGTGGGAACGGAAAAACGGGTTTATCATTTGGATCAGACACTGACCCTGGGGAAGGACAAAGTGGTCATAAAGGATCTAACCATTTCACCGCTTTCTGCTGAAGTGACTATGCAGAATCCAGACGGAGTATCTTTAAGCGAGATCGGCGCAGTGGTCAGGGATACTGGGGACGATGAGGTTGAAGTGGATGCTAAGGGAAACCAGAAGATAATACGTTATGTAGGGGCAGGCGTCATAGAAGAAGAATTGAAAAAAGGAGAGATGCTGGTTGGTATGAATGATTTTCAACTGTGCCTGAAAGGCAAAGATTTTAAAGGTGCAGGCGGCATGGGAAGAGAAAGCAGCCATTATATCTATAAGCAGTTTGATAAAGTTCTGGACATGGAGAAAGTAACTGGGATCCGTGTGGCAGGAAAGTACATTGATCTGAAATCCGCGTCTTTTGAGACCATGAAATAATAGGATGCCACACAAAGGGAAGAGGTGCAGTCCAGGTACAGGGCTGCACTTTTGCTGTGTGCTTTTTTATATTTCTGGTCAATGCTGCCAAATTGATAAAAAAAGATTGACAAAAGAAGAAAAGGGGTGTATCATAACTGTATCGGTTGGAATAATACAGTTAGTACGGTTGGTACAGATGATACAGTTACCGATGCAGGAAACAGTATACTACATTACCGGTCATAAAGGGAGGTGATATATGTGATACAGATAAATCCAACCAGCAATCAGCCCATGTTTGAACAGATTATTTTCCAGATCAAAATGGCAGTGCTAAAAGGATATCTCAAACCAGGAGACAGCATTCCCTCAGTGAGGAAACTGGCACTGCAGCTTTCTGTGACACCAGGAACGGTGGCGAAGGCATACAGTGAACTGGAACACCAGGAAGTCATTGTGACGATCCGGGGGAAGGGCGCCTATATTGCCGAGCAAAAAGGGAGAGGACCGAATGAATCCCAGAGAGAAAGAGGATTTTCGGTGTTCCGTCAGGCATGTATGGAAATGATCTATATGGGAATACGAAAGGAAGAATTAAAAAATGAAATCGATGCACTGTATAGTGATCTTTGTGCAGAATAGGAGGTTAGGATGATAAAAGTTAGTCAGGTGACGAAGGCTTACGACAGGGGAGTGAAGCCGGCTATAGAAAATATCTCCTTTCAGGTGGAAGCTGGACAGATCCATGGTCTGATCGGCCCCAATGGTTCCGGGAAAACGACATTGATCAAATGTATGACCGGGATACTTAAAGCAGATAGCGGGGATATCCTCTTGGATGGTGAGCCAGTTTATGACAATCCAAAAGTGAAGAAGCGGATTGGATATGTGGCGGATAATTGTAATTTCTTTCCAAGTTACAAGGTTAGAAAAATGGTGGACTTTTTTGCAGGGATGTATGATACATTTGATAGGGAGGAGTTTGATAAATTAAACCAGATATTTGAAATTCCGATGGAACGAAAAATCGGGCAGCTGTCCAAGGGGCAGAAAATGCGGACTTCCTTTATGCTGAATATGGCGATGAAACCGGAGGTGCTGATCATGGATGAGCCGACTTCAGGACTGGATGCCATTGCCAAATCAGATTTGCTGGAACAGGTAGTAGCAAAGGTGGAGTATGGGGAAACGGCAGTGATCATATCCACCCATCACCTTCATGAACTGGAAAAGATATGTGATACCGTGACGATGATGAACATAGGGGGAGTTCATTATCAGGGAGAACTGGATACGGTAAAAGAACAGATCGGGAAATATCAGGTGGTTTTTCAGGATGGGATTCCGGAAGGGGTTTACGACGATGCGCGTATCCTCAATTATTCCAGTATTGGCAGTGTGTACACATTTTTGTGGGATAAGGGAGATGAAAATGACGATGCCATCGAATTTTTCCTTTCCAAAGGGGCGCAGCTGGCGGAACAGACGGAGATTTCACTGGAAGAGCTGTTTATTTACTCGAATCGAAGGAGGAATGGAATATGAGTCAGCCAACGATGATTTTCGCGAAGCGGGAAATGAAAAAAGTACTGCCGCTGTTTGTTCTGGCAGTTTTTTATACGGTAGTTACCTATCTGTTTGTTTATAGGAGGATTAATGGGGGGACAGCTTCGGGGCTGGTTGCCCTGGCAGGATATTCAGAAGCCGTAGGAATATATGAATGCGGGGATATATTTCTTAATGGCATAAGGTGGATTTTGGAAGAACTCTCCTTTTTTGGTGTGATATTTTTTGACTTCATTCTGATCCTGCGGCTGTTTGCTGCGGAAAACCGGTCCGAGATCTCCGACTTCATTCGCCTTCTTCCGCTAAAAGAATGGAAGAAGACCTGGATTAAGGCAGCAGTGGGGGAGATTGTTATTCTTGGTTCCTGTCTGATGTTCGGGCTGGCTGGAACGGTGATGAATGCTGTTTTCACACCGCAGATCCAGGAGATCAATGAAATGATCCCGAATGGCACTACGGATACAAATTCCTGTCTGATGTTATGGCAGATTGTTTTATTTGTGTTTCTGGCGATGAGTGCGATCTACCTCATATTGTTTGTGGCGCAGCTATGTGTCCACAACATGCTGCTGGCATTTGCTGTAGGAGGAGGGAGTCTGGTTTCTATCATATACTTTACAACAATGTTTGCAGGTATTTATAGTGAAGCAGGTGGAATGATAGGGATTTCCAGGAGTCTGTTTGAGTATCTTCCTTATTGCAACGAAAAACAATCTGATTATATGGATTATGGCATACTATCGGTACTTGATCTGGAATGGTCCCTCTATGCAGATAAACTGTTGTTTCTCCTGCTGTTATGCGGCATAGGCATCGCCATGATACTGATCTCGATCCGATGCCGGTGGAGTATCCGGGAAAACCAGTTTATGCTGGTAAATTCCAATGCAGTGCTGCAGTTTATCTTTACAGGAATTTCGCTGGCAGCAGGAATGGGGATTTCTTATGCTGCTGGGAATGCTCCGATGAGCGGGATAATGCACAGAGATATGAGGGGAGAATTCCGTTACTGGATGGTGAGTATTGCAGTTTCAGCACTATTTTTAGCCATTCTAAATCTGGCAGTCATGCATAGAAAAAAGAAGCAGAGGAGGGGATAGAAATGATAAAAGAAGAGCGTTTTAAATCCATTCTGGCGATTCTTGTTGTACCGGTTCTGATACTGGTCATCGTAGGGTTCTGCATGGCCAGGACCAGGGACGAAGAGGTAAAGACAGGAAGAATCGTTGGTGCTGAGGAAGGTGGCACTAATATGGGGACAACATTAGCGGAACGGGGGTATGTTTTGTACCAGCCCCTGCATCCGGGGATAAAAGCACTATATGAACAGGAGATCCTAAAGTCCGTCCAGGGGGGCGGATCTGATGAGGAGACTTCCGATTTCCAGGAAGATATGTCACTGATACCCTTTGACCAGATCGAGAGTGGAAATTATCTGGAACAAAATCCTCTCACTGTCCAGGAATCCTCGGTGAATAGGGAGTGTCTTATGAAAAGGGATCTCTCTTTTGATCCCAAGCAGGGAAAGTTCACCTCCACGGAGGAGATTTCCAGGATTGAGGCGGCTGGCTTTGAAGGCTTTGGGAAGCAGCTGGATAAAGCTGCTAAGTTGATACAATGCAGTATCAAGTATGATAACCAGGGAGAGGAAATGATAGAGATAGAACCAGTGTATTATTTCTGCTGCCAGGGAGTGAGATTCAGTCTGAGGAAACAATCGGATGAATCATTCCAGATCTGGCTGCACTTTAATTTTTCTTCCTGTTATGCGCCGGCAAAATATCAGGAATTCGTGAAAGATGTTGCGGCTGGCGGGGAATATTTCCTTTGTGCCAGTACGGTGGGAGGTGAAATCGAAACCCTTACATTCTGCAAAGACGATACGGTTTCTTTATTCAGTGACAGGGAGTATACAGATCTCAGTAAAATGGTGGATGACAGACGGATCGTATTCATGTTCCGGGATGGGAAGCTGATAGATTACTATATGATAGTCCAGGGGGGCGAACTGGTGCTGGATGACAGCGATAAGAACCTGATCGACAAGTACGCAAAAGGGATTGGTAAAGGATATCCGGATAAAGTGTCAATGAAATTTTCAAGATATGGGGTCTTTCGCATATATCGTCCTGGAATGTAGCGAAAGTGCTAAAACCATGAAGTGCAGGCATTCCAGCTTGCCTTGTGCCTTCCGCGTAAACGTAAAAAACCTTGCATAACAGCAAGGTTTTTTATGCGGATGGTGGGACTTGAACCCACACGAGGTCACCCCCGCAAGATTTTGAGTCTTGTGCGTCTGCCATTCCGCCACATCCGCAGGTGTGGGACGGTTTCCATCACAACACTCAGTATGTTACCATTTTTTATTTCGTTTGTCAATATTTTTGCAAAAAAATCTGGAATCAAAGGGAAAGGCAGCATAGCTTGACGGCGGATTCAAATTCGCGCCGTCGAGTCAGCCAGGTCATATGCCGATATATGTTATTCGGTCAAAATAAGCAAAGGTATCGCTGTCTTCTCCGTTGGAAGTGGCGTACACGCCCAGGGTGTTTCCCACAAATCCGCCGGTGGCATCTGTGCAGAGAATTCTGCCCTCCGCGTGGTCTACGATTGTAGAATATGTTTTTCCATCTGTACTGTACTGGAAAGACAGATCCTGAAGATGGGCTTCCAGTCTCAGTGTCAGTCGGCGGCAGATGGACTCCAGCGAAATGGATTCCAGGAGGGTTGTCTCATCCTTCCAGGTGCGGATCACGGACAGGACTGTAGTGCTGCCATCGGTACCCGCCAGGAACTGGTAGTTTGAGTTCTCACACTGGAAAATAGCGATGCCGGCTTGATCCCTTTCGGAAGCCGGGGAGAATTCCATCGCTGTCTCGAAACGGAAGTTAAAATCCCTTTGTCTCTGGCATACATAACTTGGGTTTCCTGAGGAGGAGAGGTTATCTTTTGCACACCGAAGGGCAAGATATCCTTTTTTGTCCGTCAGGGAATAATTTTCGGTGACTGGATTTCTCAGATACATAAAGTGCAGGGGAAGGGACTCCCTGTCAAAATGTTCCGTGGCGGGAACCGGTTCGGTAAAATACAGGGGAAGATCCGGGGCTTCCAGTGTGGTTTCAACAATCCCCTTTCCTGGACTGACGATGGGCCATCCGTTTTCCCAGGCCATAGGCACCAGAAAGGTCTCTCTTCCCAGATTTCGGTAATATCCGCCATAAGGACGGGAGGCGAGAAGAATCATCCACCATTCCCCGTTCTTAGTTTCGACAATATCAGGGTGGCCGACATTGACGATGGGATAAGCCAAGCCGAGATGGCGGTGGGTCATGATGGGGTTGGCCTTGCAGCCCTCGAAGGGTTCGGACAGGCTCTTACTCCTGGCGATAGAAATGGCATGATCGTGTGCGGTGCCGGCTTCGGAGATCAGCAGATAGTACCAGCCATCCTTTTTATAAATATGGGGGCCCTCCGGCCATTCCACATCCCGTAGCGCTCCGTGCCATGCCGGATAGCTTTCGCCCACCAGTTTCATCGTATCCAGGTCGAGTTCCTGTATGTAAATCTCGTTGTCTCCGAAATAGCGGGCGCCTTCGCGCCTTGGCTTTGTGCCGCAGTAATAACATTTGCCATCATCGTCAAAAAACAGGGAGGGGTCAATCCCCTCAGAACCAAGGGAATAAGGTTCAGACCAGGGGCCCGCGGGATCTTTTGCGGTGACAATGAAATTTCCCAGGGCACTGCTCACGTTAGTCGTGATCATATAAAATGTACCCTCGTGATAACGCAGCGTCGGCGCAAAAATCCCCTGGCTCACCCCGGCATTTTTTAACGGCAGCTGGGAGGGGCGGTCCAGGATGTTTCCGATCTGCTCCCAGTGGACCAGGTCCCGGCTGTGGAAGATAGGAACTCCCGGGAAATAGGCAAAGGTGGATGCTGCAAGGTAATAATCGTCTCCCACCCGGCACATGGAGGGATCCGGATAAAATCCTGAAAGTACAGGGTTCTGGTAAAAATATCTGTTGTTCATGTAAAAATCTCCTTAAAAATTGTTTATATTTCACATTCTAATATAGTATGAACATAAAGTAAACAATAAATATTAACTGTTCATAAACCCTTCATATTTTAGTCGTTTTCCATAAAAAAAATGTCCAAAACTATAGACATGTCACAAAAATAATGATATACTTAATTACAAACTGTATGCAAAATATACAAAGAATTCAGTTGTGCGTTTCAAAAAATAGCTTTTTTTTGTGCGAAACGCATAAAAAAGAGAAAGGATGAAAGGAGATTGCGACAGCTATGTCAAAGTTGATGAAGAAAAAAGGCTTGCGGACATTTCTTATTGTTGTGGTAGTGATCGCAGCATTGGTCGTGTTTTTTAAACTTAAAGGAACGTCAACAAGCGACAACTCCGACAAGTATAAGGGCGTAGATCTGGAAGCGACAGAAAATTCCTATGGCCGCAGTGATACATATGCCTTATACAAAAAAGCTCATGGGGATTCTGCGCCAGAGGGTGCAGAGAACACATATGAGTTTGACATTTTTGGCTATAAAGACAGCAACAATGTTTCAAAGCGCACTGGTGTTGGTCCGGCAGCTGATAGGTCAGACGCTGTACAGATTCCAGAAGAAGGATTTGCAGAGTATGAGATTGATGTAAAGAACGCAGGATATTACAATCTTATGCTGGAGTATTTTCCGACAACGGATGAGGAAGACCGTGGTATTTCTATCGAATCAAAGATTGAGATCAATGGAAAAGTTCCTTTTAGTGGAGCGGATGCGATAGCACTCGGCCGTATCTATACGGACGAGGGAGAAGTGAGGACGGATAACCAGGGGAATGAGATCCGTGCGACACAGGTGGAAGACCCGAATCGTGGCTGGATTTCTGCTTATCTGGAAGATGTAACCGGATATGAAGTGGAGCCTTATAAATTTTATATGGAGGCGGGGAAAAATAAGATCCGCATTACCGGTGTCAATGAAAAACTTGTGGTGCGCAGGATGGTATTGACGAATAAGAAGACTGCCCCGGAATATTCTGAATATTCCCAGGAGAATTCCAGCAAGACAAACAATGTTGCCGGTGATTATCTCCTGAAGATCCAGGGGGAGAAATCTGTGAGGCGTTCTTCGCCATCCCTGTATGCTACCTATGACCGTACTTCCAGTGATACGGAATATGAGGATAAAGACGGAAAGATAACCCAGCACAATACGGACAGACAGGTTCTGAACATGATCGGCGGAACACAGTGGAAGGTTCCCAATGACTGGCTGGAATGGGAGTTTGAAGCACCAGAAGAAGGAGATTATGTGATTGGTATCAAAGGCCGCCAGGGATATAACCGCGGATATATTGCAAACCGTGCCCTGTTCATTGACGGCGAGATGCCTTTCCAGGAAATGTCTAAAGTACAGTTTACATATAGTAATGTCTGGGAAATGAAATGTCTCCAAGACGAAAAAGGCGAGGCGTATAAGTTCCATCTGACCAAAGGGAAACATACGATCCGTCTGAAAAACACCCTGGGTGAGCTGGGAGACTATCTTTCACAGCTGACGGACAGCGTATACAATATGAACCAGATGTATCGTCAGATTCTCGTGCTGACAGGTACGGAGCCGGATGAATACCGTGACTACCGGATCCATGAAGTGTATCCAGAGGTTATCAAGGCGATGGATATTGAATCCAAGAGACTTTATAAACTGGTAGATGAAGTGGTGGCATACACCGGTGAAAAGGGTGGAGAGATTTCTGTGGCGCAGACACTGGCGCGTCAGATGGAGACCTTTGTGAAGAGACCGGATAAGATCCCGGCTATGCTTAAAAACTTTAAAGAGAATGTAAGTTCCCTTGGAACATCTATCAATAATCTGAGTGCTGCTTCTATGGATATCGATTATATTGCGATCGCGGGAAGCAAAGAAAAACTGCCTGAGGTTGATGAGAGCGGATTTGATAAGATGGTGCACGAGTGCGTGCTCTTTATCAACTCATTCCGCAGCGACTCATCAGCTCTCGGAAATGTGTATGATTCGGACGACCCGGACGTAATTGATGTCTGGATCACAGCCGGACGTGACCAGAGTACGATCCTGAAAAATATGGTTGACCAGATGTTTACTCCGGAGACGGGGATCAAGGCAAACGTAAAATTGATCGATGCGGCGGCGGGCGCCAATACAGTAACTTCTTCCACGGCGGCAGTCAATGCGATGCTTCCGGCGGTTATCTCTGGATTCGGCCCGGATGTTGCGCTGAACATCACCCAGACAGAGCCTGTCAACTATGCTCTTAGAAATGCGGTAGTTGACCTTAAGGCTGAGTTTGGCAGTGAAGTGGATCAGGTGCTCTCTGAGTACTATCCAAGCTCTTATGAGTCTTATAAGTTCAATGGCGGACTTTTTGCCCTGCCGGAGACACAGAACTATAATGTTATGTTCTATCGTACGGATATCATGGATCAGCTTGGTATCGATGTTAGTAAAGTGAATACCTGGGAAGACGTGATCAAGATCCTTCCCGTTCTTCAGAAAAACAGTATGTCCTTTGCGATCCCGTCTGTTGAGCGTAAGATCAATAACATGACGAATCCGGACCTTGCGAACTATTATGCCCAGCTGTATCAGCGCGGCGGTACATTATATGATGAAGAAGCAATGATAACTACCATTGATTCACCAGAGGGAATTGAGGCTTTTGAATTTTATACAAAACTCTTTACCAATTATAAACTGGAAAAACAGTACGACTTTGCAAATCGTTTCCGAAGCGGAGAGATGCCCATCGGTGTTGCAGACTACAGTACCTTTAATACTCTTGCAGTATTTGCTCCGGAGATCAAGGGACTTTGGAATTTTGCCCTTATGCCTGGTATGGGTCAGGAGGATGGTTCCATTAACCGTGCTACCCAGTCCTGGGGAACCTGCTCGATGATGCTCCGTGGTGCTAAGGATAGAAATAAGACCGATAAGGCATGGGAGTTCATGAAATGGTGGGCAAGTTCTAAAGTTCAGGCTACTTATGCCAGCGAGCTGGAGGCAGTTATGGGTGCAGCGGCACGTTATGCCACAGCGAATAAAAATACCTTCGAGACGCTGTCTTGGAGCAGCAAGGAATCTGCCGCTCTGAAAGAGCAGTGGGCGCACGCATTTGGTCTTCCGGAAGTTGCCGGTGGTTATTACACAGCACGTCATATCACCAATGCAATCCGTAAGGTTATGAATGATAATGAAGACCCAAGAGAGACTCTTCTTGATTATACCAAAACAATTAACGAGGAGCTTACCAACAAGCGCAAGGAATTTGGGCTTCCAACAGCGAAAGAAGCAAATAAAAATAAATAAGAGAGGAGAGTAAATATGAAGTTTCTGGGAAAATACATGCAGATTAAGAAACGGAATGCTGGGATCGCCTGGAAAAAGGCGAAGATGTCAAAAACCTGTTATCTGTTTTTGCTCCCGTATTTTATTCTGTTTACCGTATTTTACATTTTGCCGGTAGTCATGTCGATCTTTTATAGTTTTACTTATTACAATGTACTGGAACCGGCGAAGTTTATTGGCTTTAAGAATTACATAGATCTGCTTTTGTCAGATGATGTATTTCTGATTGCGGTGAAGAATACATTCCTTCTTGCTGCGATTACCGGACCGCTTGGATATATTATGGCATTTATCTTTGCCTGGTTCATCAACGAGCTGCCAAGATATATCCGTGCTTTTGCGGTAATGGTGTTTTACGCGCCGACGATCGCCGGTCAGGCATATCTGATCTGGTCCATCCTTTTTAGCGGGGATGCTTATGGTTACGTAAATGCCTTTTTGACCAAATTTGGTATTATCAATGAGCCAATCTTATGGCTGACAGATACCAAGTATATGATGAACGTGGTTATCATTGTCGTCCTCTGGATGAGTCTCGGTACCGGATTCCTTTCCTTTGTGGCAGGTCTCCAGGGAATTGACGCTTCGCAGTTTGAGGCAGGTTATGTGGATGGCGTGAAGAACCGCTGGCAGGAATTGTGGTATATTACTCTTCCTAATATGAAACCTATGCTTTTGTTCGGTGCCGTTATGGCAATCACACAGTCCTTTGGTGTGGCGGACGTAACTATGGCCCTTTGTGGATATCCAAGTACGGATTACGCAGCTCGGACCGTTGTTACCCATCTGATCGATTATGGTACGACACGATTTGAGATGGGATATGCGTCAGCTATCGCCACCATATTATTTGTGGTGATGATCGTGTGTAATAAGGCTATTCAGGCATTGCTCAATAAGGTTGGAACTTGATAGGAGGTATTACAGAGATGAAATTAATCAAACTCAAAAAGAGAAAGCCAAACCGTTCCCGTGGCGGAGATATGGGTATTTACATAATGTTGATCCTGTTTGGTATATTCTTTGTTATTCCTCTTGTATATACCGTAAGTAATGCCTTTAAGCCACTGGATGAGATTTATCTCTATCCACCACGGTTTTTTGTGAAAAATCCGACCTTTAATAACTTCCAGGATCTTCTGGTAGTTATGTCCAACTCTTATGTGCCGTTTACCCGTTATGTATTTAATACGGTGTTGACTACGCTGGTTGGTACGGTGGGACATCTGATCATTGGATCTATGGCTGCCTATGTGCTGGCAAAATATGATTTTCCTGGCGGGAAACAATTTTTCAATGTATGTGTGACGGCCCTGATGTTCAATGCCTATGTGCTTCAGATCCCAACCTATCTGATCATGACGAAGCTGGGCTGGGTAGACACCTATCTGGCGCTGATCGTACCGGCATTTGCGCTTCCTATGGGACTTTTCCTGATGAAACAGTTTATGGAACAGATTCCGGATGCGCTGATCGAAGCGGCAAAGATCGATGGTGCGAAGGAAGGACGTATTTTCCTTCAGATCGTTATGCCCAACGTAAAGCCAGCCTGGCTGACCGTTACGATCTTTTCGGTACAGAACCTTTGGAATCTGAAGGGACAGATTTATATTTACTCAGAGGAATACAAGATGCTGCCATATGCCTTACAGCAGATCATGTCTGCCGGAGTAGCACGTGCCGGTGTTGGTGGTGCGGCGACGATGGTTGTTATGATGGTTCCGATCATCATATTCGTTATGGCGCAGAGTAATATTCTTGAGACGATGGCTAGTTCTGGTATTAAAGACTGATGAAGGAGGATGAAAAATGAAAGTATGTAAGAGATTTGCTTCGGCATTTGCACTGTTGCTTGTCGCATCCGTCCTTTTTAACACAGTAGAGGCCGGAGCTACAAGTTCTGACGGCAATCATTATACTTACATATATGACTGCTGGGGATATGACAGGGAATCGCCGGATGCATATTCTGTAACACGTACCATTACCGGTTCTGACTTTCCGTGTGGCAACTTTGTGGAGCCTCAGGGGATGTTTGTAAAAGGAAATGAGCTGTACGTAGTGGATACAGGAAACAGCAGAATTGTAAAGCTGGTGTTTGAAAATGATGTTTTCAACTATGTGAGTGAAGTAAAAGAAATTAATAACAATGGTGCCAAAGAAACCTTAAGTAAGCCACAGGATGTATTCGTGGATAAAGAGGGAAATATGTATATTGCGGATACCGGCAACTGCCGGATCGTCCATCTGGATGCTTCGGGGAATGTGATAAAGATCATAACCAAGCCCAAAGATGAGACGGTGGAGCAGAAGAATGATTTCCTTCCACAGAAACTGGTGGTGGACAGTTCCAACCGTATCTTTACTCAGGTTCAGAATGTAAACAAAGGATTTATGGAGTTTGCCAACGATGGTTCCTTTACCGGTTTTGTGGGAGCCAGCAAAGTTACCTATAACTTTTTACAGTATCTATGGAAGATGGTGGCATCCCAGGAACAGAGAGAACGTATGGATCTTTTTGTTCCCACAGAGTACAGCAATCTCTGCCTGGACTCGGAAGGGTTTATCTATGCGACGATCGCCCAGATCGGTGATGATGTGAATCCCCGGGAGGCGCAGCCGATCCGTAAGCTGAACGCAAAAGGGACGGATATTCTTGTCCGGAATGGATATGAAGAACCTTATGGTGACCTCTGGTGGACAGGAAGTGGCGAGATAGGCGGACCATCTAAAATTGTAGATATTACCTGTCTTGAAAATGATGTATACTATGCCCTTGATAATACGAGAGGCCGTATCTTTGCCTACGATTTTCAGGGAAATATGCTCTATGCTTTCGGAGGCCACGGATACAAAGCGGGATATTTCATGAATCCCTGTGCTCTTGAAGATATGGGAGATACCCTTCTGGTAATGGATCAGAACCTGGGATCCATCACCCAGTTTACCTTGACTGAGTATGGTAAGTACATCAATGAGGGACTGAGCGAATATAAGCAGGGGCATTATGATGAATCCGCTGCGATCTGGCAGAAAGTATTGAAACAAAACGGTAACTATGATCAGGCTTATATCGGTATTGGGCGTGCGTACCTGAGACAGGAAAAATATACCGAGGCGATGGAGTACTTTAAGCTGAAGCTTGATTTTACCAATTATTCCAAGGCGTATAAGCTGTATCGTAAAGAATGGTTTGAAGAAAATATAGGAATCATTATTGCCGTTCTGGTACTTATTATCGTCTTTGGTTATGCATACGGATTTATTAAGAAGGCCAGAAAGGAGGTCGAGAAAGGATGAGTATAAAAGAACGGATTCTCAATAAAGAGGGCTGGATCTCCTATGGACACTCATTGCGTTATGCTCTGCACTGCATTGTTCGTCCTTTCGACGGTTTTTGGGATCTTACTCACGAAAAGAGAGGATCTATAGCGGCGGCAAATACCATTGTGGTGGTGCTTCTGGTGACGAATATGCTGAGACTGGGATTTACTAGTTTCCTGTTTTATCCGGTGAACTGGAGGAATGTGAATCTTCTTATGGAGATCATGTCATTTTTGCTTCCTTTTGTGGTTTATATTGTGGCAAACTGGTGCCTTACGACCTTGTTTGACGGAAAAGGTACTTTAAGGGATATTTACATGGGTACGGCATATGCCATGACGCCTTATGTATTGATCCAGCTTCCTTTGATCGTGCTGAGCAATGTGGTGACAGAAGAAGAAGGTGCATTTTATGAATACTTTGGTGTTTTTTCCATGGTGTGGTGCGGCCTTCTGATCGTAGCATCTGTTATGATGATCCATGATTTCCTTCTAGGAAAGGCTCTCGGTCTGCTGATCTTTTCCGCAGTAGGCATGCTGGTTATCATATTCCTGTTAGTATTATTCTTCAGTTTGATCAGTGATGGTTTCTCTTATTTCTATTCTTTATATAAAGAAATCATTTATCGGTTCTATTAATGGAAGGGGGCAATGTTCAGAATGAAAAAGAAATTTTATCTACTTTTAGTTGCTGCGTTATCTTCCATGTTTGCACTGGCTGGCTGTGGAACATCTGGGGAAGGATATAAGGAACTGACCGCTTATACAAACGAAGACAGTCAGACGGAAACCATCAGTAACAATGCACTGGAACTGACAGTTGATAAGGATTCAA
>CAJUFM010000026.1:0-27696 GCA_910585745.1 uncultured Eubacterium sp.
CATGATCCTGTTTCTTTTTCTGCACGGATGATTTCCTGATCCAGAAAGCAAAGGTCTGAAGATCCGCATATCCCACTGCCTCTTTGTCTTTTCTGAGTTCCTTTGACCAGGCATCTAAAAAATCACAAACCAGATCATCATAGGGCGGCAGGGGAGTCTTAACGACCGGATCCCTGCCACACAATATCTTAACCTCTTCCATAATGAATATCTCTCATTTCCTTTCAAATGTATCACTGCAGCCACGGATCTCTGCATTTTTCATCCTTCCATGCACTTCAATATACTTCCCTTTCCGCCCACAGGGACAGTCATCCTCTCCTAAGATACAGCCAACATCTTCCGTCAGTAAAGAATGTCCGGGATAAGATTCAGGAATCGCGGACAAAACCTGGATGACCCCCTCCTGCCCAGTCTCACATAAAGAAAAATCCCGCATATTACGGATCAGCACATCCGAATAGGCACTTACGTGAAGATGTCCATATTCACATTCCATGTAGACACATCCCGTCTGTTCCACCATTCCATAATAATCATGGACCCGGTTAATACCACAAACATCCTGCAGGGATCTTTTAAATTCTTCTTTGGAAACCGTCTCACCTTCCAGCTTTTTCCATCCCCCCCCATGTATCAGAACAGCATGTTCCAGTGGCAGTTTTTCTCCCAAATGTTTTAATACCTTATAAAAATATTCCCAGATCATATAAGTAAATCCAAAAAGAAAAATGGTCTGTCCCTCATATTGGGCAAGAAATTCTCTTATCCCCTCTATATCAAGATTCATCTGGTCATCAAAGGCAAATATTTTTTTTCTTGCAAATATAGAAAATCCCAGTATCCCGGCGCCTCTGGCTGAAAACATCCGGCGGTTCCGGATGACAGAAGGACAGTCCAGAATAATCATGGGCATTCTGGCATTCCCCGTAAAATCCGATACGATCTTTACCAGTATCTTCTGCTGGTTATTTGCCGTAGCCTTATCCAGAAAAATCTGTGACACCTGCTGCCCGGTGGTACCGGAAGAAGTCATCTTCTTAATGATCTGATCCTCTGGGACATTGCACAATTTTTTCGTCTTAAATAGAGATACTGGCAGAAAAGGAACCTCCAGCAGATCCTCCGCCGTCCAACCCTCAGGAAACAACTGAGAGATCAGCCGCCGGTATTCCTCACAATTGTCATAACTGTTTCTCGTCAGACCGTTCAGGCGGCTGAGCAATAACTTTCCCTTAATATCGGAAGCCAGTTCGTAAGGCTTATAGGAAAAAATCTCATGTTCCCCACATATCCCTGTATCCAAAATTCCTTCCCCCCTTTATTTATCATATAAGCACTCACTCCGCAATCTTCGATTTCTCCGTGTTCGTTACACTCACATAGACTTTTTGCGAACACGATCTGCCTGCAAGCAGGCATCGTATTCTTAAAAGTCTGCGTTCGTGTTTATGCGTTCATTTTATCATAGTTTCTGTAAGGATCTGGTCTGCCACGACATCTTCTGCCAGAATTTTGCCGGCGAGCTCCTGCATTTTTTCCGGCGGAATCCCTGTTCCTGGACGTTTTACATCCAGATCTTTCTCCGAAAGAACACTGCCCTTTTTCAAGTCAGCAGTGACTACTACGCTCCTTCTCATCTTATCCCGCTGCGCCAGCTCTGCCTCACTCACAATCCTCTCATATCCCCCCATGGCTTCATGCACACGGTTGCAGCACTCCACCATACCCTGGAACTCATCCGGCTCCATCGCCATATTATTGTCCATCCCCATCTTCTTTTTGTCCAGCGTAAAATGTTTTTCGATATAGGCAGCGCCAAGAGCAGTCGCCGCCACCGGCATCTCAATCCCCAGGGAATGATCGGAAAAACCAATGGGGTAGGAAGGAAACTTCACCCGTAGCCCCAGTATGTTATTTAGCTGCATTGTCCGCGTCTCGGCCGGATATAAAGAGATACAATGCAGCAGGCACAGATTTTTATTTCCGGTACTCTCAACAGCTTCCACCGCCTTCTGTATCTCCACCAGATCTGCCATACCGGTTGCCAATACGATGGGAATTCCTTTTTCTGCAATATAACGGATGTAAGGATAATTATTGATATCCATGGAAGCTATCTTTACAAAAGGTACTTTACAGGTGTCAGTCAGAAAATCTACTTCTCTCTTACAATAGGGGGTGGAAGAAAAATCAATTCCTGTTTCGCGGCAATATTCCGCCAGTTCCGCCAGCGCCTCTTCTGGCATCGCAAATTTACCAACGATCCTCTTGGCGATGGGATTCTCCTTATAGTAACTGGTAGAATATAAGGACTCCGCAGACCAGGACTGAAATTTAACGCAGTCACAGGCGATACGCTTTGCTTCGTCGATCATCCTCTTCGCTGTCTCAACATCCCCGTTATGGCTGGAATTGACCTCCGCCACAATATAGGGACGTTTGTGATCACCAACCTTTTTTCCATTTGCTAAAATAATCTGTGACATCCTGTTCTCCCTTCATACGTTTTCAAGTTACAGGTCGATGGGTTCTATCAGCATTTCTTTCAGGAACAGCTCCCTGTCCATAAAGGGCGACTGGTCTTCCAGCGGCGGTCTCACGATCCGTCCCGCCTGTCCCCTTGTAAAAGAGCTATGCAGATACTCCTGCTCTTCCACACACATTACCTCACAGATGACTGCTCCCTCCATCTGCAGCACCATAGCAATCTTTTCCTCCAACTCTTCACTGGAATTCACTCTCACATAGGGGATTTCAAAAGAATCTGCCACCTTCTGAAAAGAAGGGCAACATACCCCGTTGGAACCATCTGTCCCGATGGTGCGTGTGCGGAACAGGTCCTTCTGGCGTTTGCGGATCACCGCATAACAATTATTATTCGCCACGATCACCTTTACCGGGATACGGGCATGATGTATGGTCCACAATTCCTGCAGATTCATCATGATCGAACCATCCCCGTTGACTGAGATCGTCTGATCACCGGTGGCAATACAGGCTCCCATGGCGGCAGGTAAAGAAAAACCCATGGCCCCCTGGGAAACCGGATGGATACACCGCTGTCCCTCCAAAAGCTCCAGCACAGATGGTACGATCAGCTCCTCAAATCCCGCGTCTGTCACAATCTGAGCCCTCTTGTCCATGGCCTTCCCGATGGTATCCGCCAGATTGTGAAGATCCACCTGCTCTTTTTCCCTATGCCTGTCCTCACACTTGGGAAACACCTTTTTCCAATGCAGGCACCTGTTCATCCATTCTTTGCATTCCACTTCCAGATTCCTGTCCATCAACTGCTGCAGAACAGCTTTAACATCCGAAAGGATCAGTCGGTGGATCGGTATCATTTTTTTAGAATGCTCCACTGAATCCACATCCACTACAAGCACCTTCGCCTCCCGGGCAAACTTTTCAAACTGGTTTCCCGTGGTCATCGAAGAAAGGCGGTGCCCCAGCACGAGAACCAGATCCGAATTCTGAACAGCGAAATTCCCAGCACGGCTTCCCCCCATACTGCCGACAGCGCCAATTCCGTAACACTCCCCTGCGCCATAGACATCAACAGCTGACGGAGCAAATACAACGGGTACTGGGTATTTATCTAAAAATTCTCTCAACACCATCTCTGCGCCAGCAGAGCGGACTCCGCTTCCCACTAGCAGCACCGGTCTGGATGCCTTCTCCAGTAGTTCTCCCATATATGTTATCTCTTCTTCAGAAGCACTAGGCATCTCATCCTGCTCTGGCTCAAAATGCATAAGCAGCTCCGGCTGGAGCCTCATATTCTGGACATCAAATGGTATATCGATCCATACAGGACCTCTCCGTCCAGACATTGCCAGCCATACAGCTTTTTCCAGTTCAAAGGCAATGTCTTGCGGGTCCGTGATCATTACCGCGTATTTTGTAATGGACTCAACAATCGGTATCAGGTCTGCTTCCTGGGAACCATAGGTACGGATGGGAATCCCAGTATAGCGGCTCGTCTCCTGCAGGCTGTTCTGTCCCGAAATAAAAATACAGGGTACCGCATCCTGCCAGGCACACAGTACTCCGGTAATCGCATTTGTCGCCGCGCAGCCGGTAGATACAAGACACGCTCCCAGATCATTTTTAGCCTGTGCATATCCATAGGCAGCATAGGCAGCCGCCTGCTCATGGTGGACAGATATACTTTCCATCCCAGACTTTGCAAGTGCATCCGTCAAATAAAGAATTCCTCTGCCCGTAACGGTGAAAATATGATCGATTCCCTTTTCTTTCAAAAACTGAATCACATAATCAGCTACACGAATCACTGTAACCCTCTCTTTCCCGGCAGAAACTGATTGAGAATGTCAGGGATCGTAATCACCATCTCTGCCTCACAGGCAATCTCTCCATTTACCATCCCACGTCCTGTTCCTTTGGCGATCCCCCGCCGCCACGACAGCAGCGTCACTTCCATGTCCATCTTCTCTCCCGGCAAAATTTCTCTTTTACATTTCATTTCAAATGAGATAAACCGCGTCGTTTTTCCTGCAAGCCCCGGCAGTGTTGTGACTACCACAGTCAAAAGCTGTGCCAGCGCCTCTAATTGAAAAGCGCCGGGAACATTCGGCTCTCCTGGAAAATGTATTTTAAAAAACCATTCATCCTCCTGAAACACCTTATAGCCGGAAGCACTTTTCCCCGGTATGACATTGGTCACATGGTCGAGCATAAGCAGTGGTTCACGGATCTGCTCATATTTCCTGATCTCCTCCGAATCCAGACAAAAACCTTCCATACGCGCCCTCTCCTATTCGATTACAATATCATACTTTGCAAGGAGCTGTTTTCCTACATTGTAGGAGCTCAGATCAACAATATCATCGGTATCCATCATGATCCCAAACATATCCTCCAGCTGCGAGATCAGCTCCATATGCCCGATAGAATCCCAGGATGGGATCCCCTGGTATTCCAGGCTCTCATTTACATCCGTCTCAGCCAGATCAAGCGCCTGAGCAAATGCCTGATTATATTTTTCCAAATTCGTCATTTCCATTCTCCTTTTTTCAGATTATATATATATGTCCTTCTTCAGATCACATACCAGCGTGGTGACAGAGATCCCAGCCCCTAACCCAGCCAGCAGGGAACATCCTGTGATCTGCTTCTCCTCAAGATATATGGGGAGTCTTACCCCGCTATCAAATTGCGGGCTGCAGATCTTATGCTCTGGGGTGATCCCTCGGTCCAGACACTGCGCAGACATCTCTTCGATTTCCTTCTCCAGTAATTTTTCACCTGTTGAAAAAAAACGCTCATCCAGATGTACAGACTTATCCCCATATCCCTGATAGCAGCAGGCAAAAGAATTTCCCAGAGACGCATTCCTTACATACATCTTACTTTCTTTTTCCTTACATCTCTCAAGAAGTATAACGGAAGCTGCTGCCTGCTCACCTGTATCACTTTTCAGTCCATCATCTGCCATCAGAAGAAGACCTTTCTCTGCCCCATCCAGTGAGAACATCAGTGAGGCTGCAAGCTGTATACCTATTAACATCCCGCCAGCCCCCTGATTGATATCATATTGAAAACAATCCTGACCGATCTGCAGCTTCTTAGCAATATAAAAAGACGTGGACGGCGTCATGAACAGAGGCGACTGGGTCACATAGATCAGTATTTTGATATCTTCTTTTGCTGCATGACGGCTCAAAAGTAACTCTTCTGCCAACCCGGCTGCCACATCTGCTGCCTGTTTTTCACAGGCGGCCCTCCGGCTGCGGAGCCCGGCGATCCGGATTCCACTGTATTCTTTTATCATATCTATACACCTCTATATCTCATAATGCCGATCGGTAAATCTTACTGGAAGTATATCCTTCGTCTGGAGCATAAGTGTGACCATCGCCCAGGAAAGACCTGCTCCAAATCCAGTCATAAATACAGAAACCGCTCTATCTGTTTCCTCACCGCCAAGATTTTCACACAGAGTACACAGGTCAGAAGCCCCGCCACTGTTTCCATATTTCTGATAGGAGTTGATCACCTGCTCTTTGTCAAATTCAGCAAACATGGCAACCTTATCTACAATAAATTTCTGCGCCTGATGTATGACAATATAATCCAGAGATTCCTTTTCTATCGCAAAATGATCCAAAAACTCAGCTATAGTATGAACTACATCCGTAATGGCAAAATGGAATACCTCCATTCCATCCATATGAATATGATCCTCTATATCATCCCTCACCAGCACCTCATAACGGCTTCCATCTGTGCGCTGGGCAAAACGGACCGCCGCACTATCCGGTACAGCCTGCACTGCCACCGCCGCCCCACAGTCACTGGAGAGCATACTGGTGGTCTTGTCATTTCCAGCGCCGCCTATGGTCGGTGTTTCCCCCACCAGCAGCAGACCGCGTGCATTCTCCCCACATTGCTGCAGTAAAGAAGCCATTGTCAGCAGCCCGTCGACTGTCCCTGTACATGCCAGATTTAAATCCAATACGATACAGTCTTCTTTTAAAGCAAGATATTTTTGAGCTAAAAATGCCGTTGACGGAATTCTACATCTTGTATACCCCGTCGCCAAAACCAGTACATCGATACTTTCCGGTTTCCAGCCTGTATGCTCCAAAACCGCTTCTGCCGAATGGAGCACCAGATCCAGCGTATCCTGCTGACTAGTTACTGTTCTGCGTTTTTTGATCCCTGTCACTTTTATCTGTTTGCGAACTACTTCCTCTTCAAACAATTCTGCAAAAGACATGTTGTCCGTTTCATGCTCTGGAAGCGTTGTCGCCATCCCTGCTATCTGTATATTGTCGAATTCACTATACATCGCTTTCCTCTCCCTCTGTCATCAAAATGCTCCGCCGTGAATACATGAATCGCATTTGGGGAAACAACATACAATGACATCGCTAAAGATTATACGAATAAGGAAAAGCTGAATCCGAATTTCTTTATTCGAGTTCTTCCAGCTTTTCCTTATTGCGTGCAGACAGAAAAACATTTTCTCCCTGTTGCAGGAGTATTCTGCCTCACCACTACACAAAGATTATTTCTACAATACAGCCTTACAGATATCTTCAACTGTAACAAATTCACGAATCAGATTCGCAGTCAGTACTTTATCGAACTCCTTCTTTGCAAATGCCATGAGCGCCAACTTTGCCAACGAATCCCATTCGTCTAATTCCGATAATTTTGTATCTGCCTGCAAAGTTCCCGCATCCACCTCCAAAATATCTTCCTCAAGCTTTTCAATTATTTTTTTGTAATCCATTTTTTTGTCTCCTATTCTTTTTTATTTTAGTTAATATGAGTATTTTTCATCGCTTTCAATTAATTCTAATACTGTGTCCGATTGTATAAACATCTGCATCAGCGAACAGCTTAGGCCAATTCCAAAGCCACAAAGAAATAAACTCATTTTTTTCTTTTGCCGTAACTCTTCTTTATGTAAACACATCGTCAACGGAATAGAACCACAGGATGTGTTACCATACTTCTCTAACGACATCAGCATCTGATCCATGTCAATATCACAGATAGAAGCAATGTTTTGTAATAAAAATTTCTGGGCCTGATGAAAAATATAATAATCTATTTCTTTTTTTTCAAATCCATTAACTTTTTTTTGAAAAGCACTAACCCAATTTACCACATCGGCAATTCCAAACTCAAAAACCTCTTCCCCATTCATCTCAGAAGCTCCCCCATAACGCATATGAATTGTTTTATATCGGCTTCCATCTGCTATTTCCTCTGAATATATAAAATCTGCATTTGGAGTGAATTCAAGAGCTGTCGCTGTTCCACAAGTTCCAAACAACATCATATCTGCGACCCCGTCCTTAGAATTTGCCGATTTATAATTGGGATTCCTCTGTATATCTCCCGCCAAAAGCAGTCCTTTGCTTCCAACACCATATTGCTGCAAAAGAGAAGCAACAATATGAAGCCCCGACACAAAGCCTGAACATCCCAGATTAACATCAAACACCATACACTCTTTAGGCAGTCCCAAATAGTTTTGAATTATAAAAGCGGTTGAGGGCATGATCAGCGACGGATTTTGCGTAACAAAAACCATAACCTTTATTTGATCTCTTTCCCAGTCCAATTGCCGCAATAGTTGTTTTGCCGCACTGATACAATAATCCGCTGCGGTATGCGTTCCGTCATCTATCCGCCGTTCTTTCACTCCGGTTATACGTCTCTGTTTCTTTACCCGCTGTTCACCAAGAATATCTATATAACGGCTGTCATCTTCAATCTCTGTAGGTAGTGCCGTAACAATACCCCTTAATTTAATATTTTCTATCCTTGTAACCATACTGTTCTTCTTCCTTTTTCAAGTTATTTGAATCTCATTTTGTCACAACTGTCCTGCATCTGCATACATTGCCCTGCCTGTGATACAGGATGACTCTTCACTCAACAGAAAGGAGATCACGTCTGCGATCTGTTCCGGCCGCTCCATCCCTAACACCTGGCGATGCACAGGATTTTCATAGGTCGATTCAGCCGCTATAGCAGAACCTCCCATCTTATTTGCAATTTCGGTAGAGACACCACCCACAATGACAGAATTTATCCGAATACCCTTTTCTGTTAACTCCAGCGCCAGCGTCCGGCATGCAGATTCTACTGCTGATTTTGCCGCCGCATATGCCGTCATACACTTTTGGGGGGTATGGGCATTCATGGCAGACACACCAACGATACTGCCGCCATTAGAAACCCCTTTCCGTGCATAATATTTTACCAGTTCTATAAATGCAAAATAATGTATATCAAACAACTTCATCGCATCACTGCGGTTCATCACCCGCAACGGAAGAACCTCTGCAATTCCCGCACAATGCACCAGACCATCCAGACAGAGACCTTCTTTTTTAACCAAAGCAAATATCTCTTTATAATGATCGAAATCTGTCAGGTCATAATCAACAATAATGTGATTTTGTGTATTTTCCATACATGAAGCCGTTTCTTCTAACTTCTCCCTGTCCCTTGCGATCATTACCACACGTCCACCTTGTGCTGCTATATTTTGGGAAAGAGCTCTCCCTATCCCCGATGAAGCTCCTGTAACCAAAAACGTCTTACCAGCAAATTTTCCCACACAAGCCACCTACTTCACCTCTATATTATTCTTTATTTTAATCCCAATAAAACCAAAACCAAAAAAATGCCTCAGTTCCTTGGCACAGTTGTAACATTTATATTCCGTACCTCCATGCAGCATTGTAATGCGAATCCATGCATAAATGTATCCTTAAGATGGAAACTTAAGGATACATCCGTTTTGTATATCGGACAGAACTTATCATTACTTAACCTATCCTGGTCAGATCCCCAGCCTTTTCCACAAACTGTCTTTTTTTATCCATATCACTATGGACATAAGTCCGAAAAGTGGTATGAATATCTGCATGCCCCAAAAGCTCGCTGATCGTCTTATAGTCACATCCTGCTTCCACTAAACGGGTGGCAAAGGTGTGCCGCAGACCATGAAAAGTCACATATTTTGTCCCATTGCTTTCCATAAGCCGGTTATAGTATTCCCGCAGTGTGCGGGGTTCAATAAATTTATCTTCGCTTCCGGTCAGCAGATAGGCGGATGGTCCCGCCTGGTGTTTTTTTAATATGGAAAGATAATTTTCCGGTAAAGGAATATACCGATTGGAATGAAAAGATTTAGGAGCCGTTACAATGACCTTGCTTTTCCCAATACCATTTTCTTTGGTATAGATGCGCTGTAACGTCTGCTTCACATGAACCAGTCCTCCAGAGAGGTCAATGCACCCCCATTGCAGGGCACAAACCTCACCAATCCGCATCCCTGTTGCCAATGCCAGAGAAATCCCTAAACTCTTCAAAGATCTCTGTTTTTGCAGGCACTTCATTATCTCATATTCCTCCTGCAAAGTCAAGCAGTTACCCTTCACTTCGGCTGCCATAACCGTGCTGGATTTTGGATACTGATACTGCATTTTTCCGAGGCAGATATAGCCCTTTTTCTCTGCTCTTTCCAGAATTCCCAGCCACAAAGCCATAATATCTTTTACTGACTTATGGGATAAAGTTCCCGAACCATTTTTCTTTCCTTTTTGGGATAAGAACAGGATAAAGTTCTGATTGTCATCATGATCAATACTCTCCAGCCTTTTTCTTCCGAAATAAGGAAGAATATGGTTTTCAATTGCAACTGAATAGGTAGCAAATGTGGATTCCTTGATAAAACTTCTGTACTCTCTCTGCCAGTCCCTGACCCATGTTTCTACTATTATGTCTTTTTTATTTACTACTTTCATTACTTTTCCCTCCATTTTTTTTATGATTATAACACTTGTCCAGTTCAATGCTGCCCACGGGCTAAGTTGATATCCTTAAGTTTCCATCTTAAGGATATATCCTTGACCCCAGCATACACAGGAGGAATGTAATGATCCAGATCAGACAGGCAGTATATAAAGATATTCCCCGAATCATGAGGTTTATCGATGAGCATTGGAAAAAGGGACATATTATGGGAAATGACCGTACTATGTTTGAATTTCAGCATGTAAGAGGCAGAGAAGTCTTTTATATCCTGGCTGAAGATGATGTGGACGGCAGGATCTATGGTTCCATGGGATACATTCCGATGGCAGAACAGGAATACCCTTGTATGTCTACCGTTATGATCCAGTCCCTGGATAACCCAGAGAAACGAATGCTGGGGGAAGAAATGGCACGGTATTTTGAACGTAATACGCATTGCCGTAATATCGTTTCTGTCGGTGTAGAGAAACGATATGCTAAAGTAATTGACGCACTGGGTGCAAACTTAATCGGAAAACTTCACCATTATTACCGATTGGGAACAAAACGTGATTTTCAGATTGCAAGGATTTACCACTATAATTTGCTTCCCGTAACCGATCACAGGAACAAACTGGTTCCACTAAAGAGTTTTAGGGAATTTGCAGACCTTGTAGATCTGAATGAGATCAAAAAGGACTATCCAGAAAGAAGTCCTGCTTACATAGAACACCGGTATTATCAGCACCCCTACTACACTTATAAAATATGGGGTATACATGGCAGGCATGGTATAAAGAGTGCTTTTGCAGCCAGGGAAGAAATGGTAGGAATGTCAAAGGTTCTGCGTATCGTCGATTTTATTGGAAAAGATACTGAATTCGCTTGTATCGGGAGTGAAATAGACCGAATTCTCCTGGAAGAGGATTATGAATACATAGATTTCTATTGTTATGGCATTGACCACAACATAATGCAACAGGCTGGTTTTCTGCTAAAAGGTCCGGAAGACCCAAACATCATACCAAACTATTTTGATCCTTTTGAACAAAAAAATGTGGACATATACTTTTACGCATGGCGAAAGGAAAAAGTACATGTATACCGTGGATTTGGAGACCAGGACCGACCTAACCATCCAGGAAAAAAAGGTGGTAAAAAATAAAAAGAAAAGAGGTAAATGTAAAATGAGTTTAGAAGAAAAAATTACTATGTTAGAGGAATTGATGGATCTGGACGAGGGCACCTTAACTGCCTCCTCTGTACTGGAAGAATATGAAGAATGGGATTCTTTAAGTAAATTATCTTTAATGGCTGCTGCCAAAAAAGAGTTTGGCAAAAAACTTTCCGTAAATGAGATGAATATGTTTAAAACGGTTCAAGATGTCTGTAACTACTTATCATAAGGGCTGGTGTAGAAAATGATTGGTGAATTTCCCAATGTCCAGATCCAGGGTATGGCATCTGCAGTACCAGAATATCTGGAGAAAAATACAAATTTTATAAGTGTTCTTGGTCCCAGAAGAACAAAGAAGCAAATCCGTCTTACTGGTGTCTCAAAACGTCATATTTCGGGACCACAGCAGAGAACTTCTGATCTGTGCTATGCTGCTGCCCTGCCACTGATGGAAAAACTGGGCTGGGAAAACAGCGAGATCAAAATATTGATCTATGTTTCACAAAGTCCTAATTATAAATTGCCATCAACAGCCTTTTTCCTTCAAAATCGGTTAGGGCTTCCAAAAGACTGTGTTTGCTTTGATATCAATCTGGGCTGTTCCAGTTTCAATGTCGGGGTTCATGTGGTTTCGTCATTGCTTCAGTCCTGCGATATTTCCGACAAAGCACTGTTGCTGATCGGAGACACGGCAGGCAGAGTGCTTTCACCAGATAAGTCAATAACCCCAGAAATGGTCGCAAACAAAATGATCTTTGGGGCTGCCGGGGCTGCTATCGCACTGGAAAAAGTAGAAAAAAACAATCTGAAATTCATGACCAGATCTGATGGCAGTGGATTTGAAGCAATTATCCACCATTTTGATAAAGAGACAACGATGAATGGAACAGCTGTTTTTGAATTTGCTATAAATGACGTCTCCGATGATGTAAAAGTATTCAAAGATCACTTTGGCATAAAAGAAGAAGAAATTGATTACTACGTTTTTCACCAGGCCCAGAAATTGATCCTGGATAATATTGCAGCCACTTGTGATCTCCCGGAGGGAAAAGAGCTGCGCTCGTTAGAAGAATACGGAAATACATCTGGTACCTCCGTTCCCTTGACCGTTTGTGCCAACCGGGATAAATTCTCCGGCATGGACCGCGTAAAATTATTTCTCTGCGGTTTTGGTGTAGGACTATCATGGGGAACGATATTTACAGAGATTCCCACGGAAAATATTCTTCCAGTGATCGAAACTAATGAACACTATGACGATGACAAGATTCCTGCTGGTCCATTGTCCGGTCATAACATCCTGGTTGTTGGAGCTGACCAGCCATTAGGCGAATATATCAGCCGTTATCTCAGCGATAAGTGTGCAAATGTTATTCTGGCAGGTTCAGAAAAGCAGAAGCTGTTCCAGATTCAGGATGATCTGTTCCTTGAATCCCACGTTGTAACAGACAGTCCAACCGGCAATTCTATCTCTGATTCCATAGAGAGGTATTGTACAGAAAACAAGCTGCAACTGCATGGTATTGTTTTCACGGATAGAGATATGAAACAGGACATCAATTATAAAGTAAGTCTTATGCTGCAGACAACGGGCTGCCTCCACAAACAGGCAAGTATCCTACTCTCCTCCAATATAGAAAAGCTGTATAAACAGGATAAATCAACGTATTATGCCCAAAAGGCTGAACTTGATGAGTTGTTATTGCAGATCCAGTCAGACATTGGGTCTGAGGATGTCCGTGTAAATGCAGTATTGTATGATGATACAACACTGGATCTGACACAAATTACAGGAAGTGGACAGGATTGGATAACGAAATATCTGAAAGAAAATCGTCCATCAGAAATGAAAAGGCCCCTCTTTCTTGGCAAGGCAGTGGTCTATCTTCTATCGGATGACTCTCAGCTCACAACCAGTACTTTAGTTTCCATAAACAGATAAGGAAAACAGAGGTTGAACATGGCAAAAAAAATTCTTATTACAGGAGCGTCCTCTGGAATCGGGGAGCAGACAGCACGATATTTGTCAGAACAGGGTTATGAAACAATCCTGGCAGCGCGGAACAAAGAAAAGTTATACCGCATGGCAGATGAACTATCTTCACCAACAAATGTATTTCCTATAGATCTGACCGAACTGAAAAAGATCGAAGAGATTTTTTTGTTTTGTCAGGAGAAGAATATCGTCTTAGACGGCCTGGTGCACTGTGCCGGTATTGCCAGACATAATTCTGTTAAAATGAATGACATCGAAGATATGCAGGCGACATTTCGACTCAACTACGACGCATTTGTGGAGTTGGTAAAATACTTTTCTGAACGCAGGTATTCCGCAAAAGGATCCAGTATTGTAGCAATATCATCTTTAGCCTCTGTCACCTGCAGGGCAACAGCATTAAACTATTCTTCTTCCAAAGCTGCGGTAAATGCCGCAGTAAAGGTCATGGCAAAAGAGCTGGGAAGAAGATCCATACGTGTAAATTCAATCCTGCCAGGTTATGTGATAACTCCTATGACAGCTGGTGACCGTTTAACTAATGATGTAAAAAATACTCAGCCCTTCGGATTTATAGAACCAGAATATATTGCATACATAATTGAATTTTTATTATCTGATAAAGCAAAATTCATTACTGGAGCAAATATACCGATCAGTGGCGGAATGAGTTGTTAACTACAGATGGAATAAAAAATATATGGAAAGCAGGGAAGTCATGACAGAAAAAATTGATCAGATCTTCAGGGAGGCACTGGACATCCCGGAATCTGAAACCATATCCGATAATTTATGTATGGAGGATCTTCCAGCATGGGACTCTCTGGCACAGATGACCATTATCATCCAGTTAAAAAAAGAGTTTCATATTAGTTTTTTATACGATGAAATCTTATCCATGAATACATTGGGAAAGATTAAAGAAGTATCACAAAAAAAACTGAGATAAAGTGCTAACTTTAAAAGGAGAGATGATTTTGGCTTTTTTTGATATTCATGATAAATTTATTAATAATACTGCTCTGATCGATGACCTTGACCGGCACTATACTTATGGGCAAATGTATGCTTTGGGCAGCCAGATACTAAAAGGCACTAAATCAAGGCGTGTACTATTGCTTTTGTGTGATAACTCCATCGAATCCATCAGTACCTATCTGGCGGCTCTGCGAAAAGGCATCATACCCCTCATGGTCAGCTCTTCGACCACGGAGAATCTGCTTTTTACTATTTATGAAAAATATAAGCCGGCCTATATCTTTATGCATAAAACGATTCAGAAATCCTTTACATCATGCCATTGTATCCGGGAATTTTCTGGTCATATGCTTTTCGAGACCGACTCTGTGGAAAATTATCCGGTCAACGATGATCTGGCTCTCTTGCTGACAACCTCTGGCAGTACCGGCAGTCCAAAGCTGGTTCGCCAGTCTTACAAAAATATACAGAGCAATGCCAGCTCCATCGCTAGCTATTTGGAAATTCAAGAAAGGGATATAGCGGTCACTACTCTTCCACTCAACTATACATATGGCTTATCCATCATAAACAGCCACATGGAAAAAGGTGCTGCCGTCACAGTGACAAATAAGACTTTCTTTGAAAAAGGTTTCTGGGAATTATGCAACCGATACAAAGTTACTAACTTTGGCGGTGTCCCCTACTCTTATGACATTCTCCAGACCATTGGTTTCGAACAGATGCAGGTTCCCTCACTGCGGTATATCACCCAGGCCGGCGGCAAACTGCATGAACAGAAAGTAAAACATATGGTTTCCGTCTGCGAAGCGAAGGGGATCAAATTTATTATTATGTATGGTCAGACAGAGGCAACTGCCCGGATGTCTTACCTGCCATGGGAAAAAGTCAGAGAAAAAAGTGCAAGCATCGGAATTGCAATACCAGATGGAAGATTCGTTTTGGAAGATGATCTTGGAAACGAGATAACAAAGACCGGTCAGACTGGGGAATTGGTTTATTATGGCCCCAATGTTACTCTAGGTTATGCAGAGAACTATAAGGATCTTTGCAAGGGAGATGAATTTAACGGTGTCCTTCATACCGGGGATCTCGCCAGACGCGATGCCGAGGGATTCTATTATATCGTCGGCAGAACCAAACGCTTCATTAAATTGTTCGGTAACCGGGTGAGCCTGGATGAAGCAGAACAATTACTGGCTAAAAATCATTACTCCTGTGTCTGCGGAGGAAAGGATGACTGCCTTACAATCTACACCGTTGAACAGGGAAAAAGTGAAGAAATCATAAATTATATCAGCGGAGTGATGGGATTTCACAAAAATGCTTTTGCTGTGAAATACATCCGTGAATTTCCCAGAACCCAGTCTGGAAAGGTTGACTACTCTTCTCTTCTATAATTTGGGAGGTTTTTATGTTTGGTGAATATTCCAATATTGCAGTCCGTGGAATCGTATCCGTAGTCCCTCCGACAAAGGTCGAAAATTTAGACTGCGTGAGTGATGAACTAAGTCTCAAAAAGATTAATAAACAGATCAGACTCACAGGGATCCAGAGAAGAAGGATCCTTACTGGTGAACAGACGGCCTCTGATCTGGCTGTGAAAGCAGCAGAAAAACTGTTAAATGAACTAAAATGGGAAAAAGACTCGATTCGTGTCCTGGTCTATGTAACCCAGGCAGCGGATGTAGAAATCCCATCCACCGCCTTATTGATCCAGAAACGGCTGGGGATCAGTATCGACTGTCTGGCTTTCGATGTAAATTTAGGATGCTCCGGCTACACCGCTGGGCTGCAGATTGTGGCGGGACTGCTTCATCAGGCAGGCGGCCGCGCTTTATTGCTTGCCGCTGATGGAAGAAGTGATAGTCTGCGGGAAAACGCCGCTGATTATCTTCTATTTGGAAATGCTGGCACAGCCACAGCTCTTGAAACGTCACAAAATCATCTGCTTCAATACCGGCATCAGTCCGATGGGAGCAGATGGAAAACGATATACCGTAAAAATGGCTGCGCTACGATTATGGATGGCAACGCCGTCTTTGCCTTTGCCATCAATGATGTTGCAGACAGCGTAAGACAGACCTTAGAGCATTTTTCGCTGACCACTGGCGATATAGACTACTTCGTATTTCATCAGGGGCAGAAAATGATCATTGATAATCTGGCAGAAATCTGCGGCATCCCCTTGGATAAAATGCTATATTCCTTAAAAGATTACGGAAATACCTCCTGTGCCTCGATTCCATTATCTATATGCAATGAGGTCCGGAAACTAAAACAACAGCAGGAAGTACATATGTATCTGTGTGGTTTTGGCGTCGGTCTTTCCTGGGGAAGCATCCTTTTAACGATAAATACCGATATGATTTTTCCTGTAGAGGAAAGTGATACCCACTACATTGACTGATAATTTGCTGGAGGGAATATAATGAACTATGATCAATTATGCAGGAAGATCTGTGAAATAGAAGATAAGTATGATCTATTTCACCTCACTTATAATGATGTTGCATACTGGAAGTATGCCAGATACTATGTATATCGGGTCTTACTTCACAAATTTTTTGGAATTCATACACCCTGGCTGGAAAATAAGAAAGAAAATGATTATATAAAACAGCCCCATTTTTTGCAGAAATTTACAGATCCTGTCTTTCATAATGAAAGCAGTTCTATTTCCAACGATATTCTAACGTTTACCTTTAACCGGAGATCCAGACAGGGGGAGGTCTATGTCTCTTCTGTCACTGACGAAATTTCCTTAAACCTGGAATTATCAAACTGTATTGTGGAAGTCCCCTATAACGGTGGATATTATCAGCCAATTCCCATCAAAAACATCAAATATTTTGATCCTTGGGAGGGCATCGGCTTAGACAATAGTCAGAAATCATATATCCCTATCAGCAGGGGCTTACTGCGCAGACAGCTTTTACAGATTTTTGAAAAAGAACTTGAAATATCCTTTTCCCCGGAAGAAAAAAATATCCTAAACACAAATATTAATTACTTTATCCTGTACCGTCAGGATCTCATGGCAAATTATCATAAAGTGATCCAAAAGGTAAATCCAAAGCTGGTACTTCTGACAACCTCCTATATTGGCGAATGGATTGTATTGATCGAACTTTTAAAAGAGTTAAAAATTCCCAGTATAGAAATACTACACGGATATGTGGATGATAATTACCTGCCCTATAATTATAAAAGACAGGGAATGAACGACGCTCAGCCAGACTATATTTTTGTCTACAGCCAGCTCCAGAAAGATCAGGTGAATTGGGGTATCCCAAAAGACCGCATCAGGGTAGCAGGCTATCCGGAAGGGGAAAAAAGATCCCGTGAGCTGCTGGCCCACCCGCTGAAAAGAAGTAAAAAAAGAATTACCTTCATCTCAAATATGGCACAGGTAATGGAAAAATATCTGAATGTCCTGGCTGAAAATATCAATCTGTCAGAATATGATATTATTTTCAAACTTCATCCAAATGAATATACTTGCTGGAAAGAGATCTATAAGAATCTGTCACAGCAGATCCAGGTGATCGATCACAATGAAAATGACATACACTACTATCTCGCAAATTCTGATATCGTAGTTGGCATAAATTCTACCGCATTGTTTGAAGCGACCTTTTATCCTGTGGGTATCTATATCCTGCAGGAGGACAGTTACCAGAATATGAATCTTCTGCTCAAATCAGGTGCCGCCACCCTGGTAAGTGACAGCACTGGGCTGCTTTCAAGCATTTATGAAAACAGTGAAGGAAAATCATCAAATAATGACATCATTTTCAGAAAAAACTCCATCAAAAATATAAACTCAGAAATCAAAAATATTTTAGTAGGCAAACTCTTCCCCTCAATTTAATCCCACATGGCTGGTTAAGAAAAAACGATTTCTGTCCGATATAGTAAAAAATGTACCACTAACTTTACATCATTAAGGTACATATTGCGTTATAAGGATGGAGGTGTTATAATAATGCTCCAAAACTGGTTGGATCATAAAAATATTCTTGTTACGGGGGCAACTTCCGGTATAGGTCATGAGATTGCATGTCAGTTTGACCAGGAGGGAGCAAATCTCGTGCTGGTTGGCAGGACAGAGGAAAAGCTCGAAGAAATGAAACAGAACTTTATGGGCAGTACGGTTGTAATTCCATATGACCTGCTAAATTTAGAAGATATAGAAACCATTTTTCAGACAGTAAAAGAAAAGCTGGGGAAATTAGATGGTATGGTACATTGCGCTGGCATAGCTGTAAATAGTGTTATAAAGGCAAATGAAATCGAAGTGATAAAGAGGGTTATGGATATTAATACATTTTCATTTGTTGAATTAGGAAAATATTTTTCACTAAAAAAATATTCTTCCAATGAATCTGCCATTGTAGCAATCTCTTCTATCTCCGCTATACTTAATGATCCGGGAATGATACAGTATTCAGCTTCAAAGGCTGCGCTTAACGCAGCAGTGAAAACCATGGCAAAAGAATTTTTAAGAAGAAAAATTCGTGTCAATGCCATTCTACCGGCAAACGTAAATACAAAGATGTTTACCTCCGGCGCAGATATGATTGAGAACTTTATGGAAACATCCCTGGAGCGGCAGCCGCTTGGCATTATAGAAACAGATCAGATTGCTTATCTGGCAGAATTTCTGCTGTCTGATAATGCAAAATATATCACAGGGGAGACTCTTGTAGTAGGGGGAGGGATTTCTTATTAATAATATTATTATCAGAAAAGCCGAACTCCATGATATTCCTATGATAATGGAATTCATTAAAAAAAACTGGAATGCTGACCATATCCTTGTCCGGGACAGGAATTTCTTTGAATGGATGTATACAGATTCCCAGGGGTGTAATTTTATTATTGCTGTAGATGAAGATGAGAATATGCTTGGTATGGAGGGAGTTATTAAGTATAATAATTCCAATCATCCTGACATTGCCGGAACTTTGTGGAAAGTGGTAAAGACCCCAAATCCGCGTCTGGGAATGGAAATAGGAGAAAAAGTGTATGAAGTATACCAGCCAAGATGCAGCGTAGCACCTGGATTGAACAGAAAGGCTGTGCAGATCAACCAGATCTTAGGCTTTCTTACCATGTCCCTAGACCATTACTATATTTTAGGGCAATGTAATACCTATAATATTGCATTGATAAAAGAAACACCCCAACGTCTGGTAGAAAACACAAACAAAAAATTTGTATTATTACATTCACAGGATGAAGTGGATGAGATTTTAGATGATGACCTGCAACGCCAGAAGACTCCTTACAAAGATTTGAACTATATTATACATAGATATATGGAACATCCAATTTATAAGTATGATCTGCTGGGGATCCAGGAGGCTGATAAGCCAGTTCGCAGTATTGTGATTGGACGGGAAGTATCCTATGGAAATTCATATGCATATAAAATTGTGGACTATCTCGGTTACTATGAAGATTTAGCCGGAACTGCTTCCTGTTTTTATAATTTTATTGATGAACAAAAATATGAATATATAGACTTATATTGTTACGGAATTCCAGAAGAAATTCTTAAAACAGCAGGATTTTGTAAACGAGTGGGGGATGAAATAATAATACCAAATTATTTTTCTCCATTTGAAAGAAAAAATGTTGATATCTATTTTTCCTCATCACAAAATGAGGGACTAAATGTTTTTCGTGGAGATGGAGATCAGGATAGACCAAGTTGATCATAATAAAGGAGGATTTTAAAATGTCTGAAAAAGAAAAACTGGATCTTCTAGAAGAAATTATGGATCGTGAAGAGCCTTTAGAACTGGGTATGGAATTAGAAAATATGGAAGAATGGGATTCTTTATCTACCCTGGCATTAGCAGCAAAAGTAAAGGAACTGTATGGCATCAATCTTACAGCTGAAAAAATTACAGAATTTAAAACAGTTCAGGATATTTGTGATTATTTAAAATAAGAATGAAGGGTTGCTGCATCTATGTTTGGAAAGTATGGAAACATTAAAATAAGAGGTATCGCTTCTGCTGTGCCACAACAGGTTATAGATAATGTAGTCTGCGCTGAAAAACTTGGGAACCGACGAGCAAAAAAACAGGTATTACTCACAGGAATCCGTCATAGGCATTGTGTAAAAAAAGGGCAGTCGGCATCCGATCTGAGCTGTGTAAGTGCAGAGAAACTATTACAAAAACTTAACTGGAACAGAAATGAAATACGGGTTATCGTCAATGTGACCCAGTCAGCAGATCTACAAACCCCTTCTACTGCAATGATAATACAGAAACGTCTTGGAATCGGACAGGATTGTCTGGCTTTTGATGTAAACCTTGGTTGCACCGGATACGTCAGTGGTCTCCAGATCGTTGCTGCTTTATTGCAGAATACAGGCGGCAAGGGACTGTTGCTTGCCGGCGATGGCAGGTATGATAAAATGCCAGAAGTCCCAAACACAGATTCACTATTGTTTGGGGATGGAGGCAGCGCCACTGCAATTGAATTGGAAGATGGAAATTCCATGATGTATGCACAAAAGACAGACGGCACAAGGCATGGTCTTCTGAGTATGGCTCTTGACGGCACGATGACTATGAACGGAAATGCAATTCTGTTATTTTCGCTGAATGAAGTCTGTCAGAGTATAAAAGAATGCAGAAAACATTTTAAAGTCTCGGAAGAAAGCATTGATTATTATATTCTGCATCAGGCGCAAAAACTTATTTTGGACGGCATTGCCAGAGAATGCGATATTGATCCATCCAAAGTGCTGACATCTTACGAAGAATATGGAAATACATCCACGGCAACATTACCTTTAACAATATGTAATAATGTAGAAGAATTGAAAAAGAAAAAATGTGTCAGACTGTATCTTTGTGGTTTTGGTGTTGGTCTGGCGTGGTCAAGCGTCGTACTGGATCTGGACACAGATTGTATTCTTCCAATCGAAATAACAGATTATTGTTACAACGATTTATAGAGGGACTGCTTATGGATGGAAAACACATTTTAATTACTGGTGCCTCTTCCGGAATCGGAAGGGAAACGGCTGTCTATCTCGCTTCCCAGGGTGCAAAAGTAATCCTTGTGGCAAGAAGCGAGGATAAATTACAGCATGTAGCTTCACTGATTGGTAAAAATGCTTTTGTTTATGCTTGTGACTTAAAAGAACAGGAACAGATTGCAGGACTTTTTCAGTATGTCCGGGAACAAAATATAATGTTAAACGGCATGGTTCACTCCGCAGGAGCAGCAAAACCAACTCCTGTCAGAGCAGAATCCCTGGCAGGTATGGAAGAGACTATGCGCGTAAATTGTTTCTCTTTTTTTGAGCTGGGAAAGCAGTTTTTTAACAGAAAACATTCACAAAAGGGATCCTCCATTGTAGCGATATCTTCTATGGCTGCCGTTCGCCCAATGATGGGGCAGGCTGCATATGCCTCATCAAAGGCCGCATTAAACAGTATTGTCGAAGTGATGGCGCAGGAATTTATTAAGAGAAAAATCCGCGTAAATTCAATTATGCCATCCTATGTAGAAACACCTATGGTAAGCGGTGATGTAAGATATGGAATGAATAATGGGATTGAAAATATGCCTTTAGGAGTGATCGATCCCAAACAGATTGCTTATCTGACAGAATTTTTACTATCTGACAGATCATTACACATAACAGGTGCAGCCATACCTGTCACATCTGGAGTATAAATTCTTTTGTAAGATGTCATAGAAAGATTTTGTATAGGAGAAAGTATGAATACAAAAATAGAAAATATTGTAATTCAAGGGATTTCTTCTTATGTCCCAGAAAATTTTGAAGATAATATGGATTATATTTCTCTGCTTGGAGAACGCCGGATCAAGAAGCAGATCAAACTGACAGGGATACGAAAACGACATACGTCATTAAAATTTCAGCACTCTTCTGATCTTGCTGCCTTTGCTGCTGAAAAACTGATCCGTGAACTCGGGTGGAACAAAGAAGAAATTGGCATTCTTATCTTTGTCGTACAGGGAGGAGACTATATTATCCCTTCTACTGCAATTCGTTTACAGGAACGACTGGGACTGCCAAAAGAATGTGTTGCCTTTGATATTAACCTGGGATGTTCAGCATTTAATTATGGGGTTCAAACAACGGCTACAATATTAAACTCTTCTTTGGACTTCGAAAAAGGATTATGTCTTATAGGAGATACAACTTCCAGTCTAAAAACAGCTCGTTCATTTAATAAAGAAGCACTTTCACTGCGTTTACTTTCCGGTTCCGCAGCATCTGCCATCGCATTGGAAAAACAAAAGGGTGCTTCTATGATATTCTATGGCGGTTGTGACGGCAGCAATTACGATGCGATCATTAAAACAAGTCAGCATAGCGATGTTATGATGAAAGGAAATGTCGTATTTGATTTTGCCATCAATCACGTCTCCCAGCATATTATTGATTTTAAGAAAAAATATTCATTAACAGAAAAAGATATTGATTATTATGTCTTTCATCAGGCACAGAAACTAATGCTGGAAAGTATGATAAATACCTGTGACATCCCACCAGAAAAAGTATTATTTTCTCTGATGGAGTATGGTAATACATCAGGGGCCTCTATTCCTCTGACACTCAATTCCAATGCAGATTTAATAAAGAAAAAAGAGAAGGTCCGTCTTCTATTGTGTGGATTTGGTGTTGGTCTTTCCTTTGGTATCACCTATTTGGAAATGAAGACAGCTCATATCACAACAGTAGGGGAAACAGATAAACTTTTTGATGTAGAGAAACTGCCAAAAAGGCGTTTGCATGATCTGACTATTATGGTATTTGATGCAGACCAGTTAATGGGAGAATTTCTTTCGGAATTATTAGACAGAGATGATCCTTCTTTAATATTGTGTGGACATAATGAAACAAAGTTAAAAGCAATACAGGAAAAACTTCATTATAACAGTAAGATTATTTCATATAAAGATAAAGAAGAGTTTTCCATAAAATTTAAGCAGATACACGACGAGCAGATCGATGGTATCGTAAATATCAAAGAAGAAGAGATTGCAGAGTTGCTTGTAACACAGGATTTCTTTGCACAACAGCTTAGTGTGGTACTCATCGATACCGAAGATCAAAGCAAGAAACTGGATAAATTTGAGCATATTTTCAGAGAGCGCCTTCCCAATGCCAGAGTGAATATGGTCTGTTACAAAAAAGAAAGTCTGGATATATACGTTCAGCATAAAGAAGGGCAGCCCTGGGGTTATAAGTTTCTCAAAACCAACCTGCCAACAGATATGATTCGGACAAATTATGTTTATAAAGGAACCAGATTTTTACTGCATGAAGATTCCCGATTTGTTTCCGGTTCAATTCTCCATGTCAGTGATCAGATAGAGTGGTTTTAGGGGGAATTCTCATAAATAGGAGAAGATCGGGATACTCCTCACTCTCCTCTCCGGATCCCCCGGATCCGCTTCCTTACTTTCAGTACCATGGAGGGAGCTACCGACAGCTCGTCCACTCCCATCTCGACAAACCGCTCCGCCAGTTCCAGGTCCGCCCCCAGTTCACCGCAGATTCCCGCCCATTTTCCATGTTTATGGGCATTATCCACCACAATCTGTATCATTTTCAGAACTGCTCTGTGATGGGGATTGTAGAAATCATCCAGTTTTTCGTTCTGGCGGTCAATAGCCAGAGTATACTGTGTCAGGTCGTTGGTTCCTATACTGAAAAAATCTACCATTTCAGCCAGTTCATCACTGATCATGACCGCTGCCGGAGTCTCCACCATAATCCCCTGCTCCGGGATCTCATAGGGGATCTGGACCCGGTACAACTCCTCTTTCACTTCTTCCATGATCTCATGAATCTTCTGTACCTCTTCCGTGGATGTTATCATCGGGTACATGATAGAAAGATTTCCAAATACTGCTGCCCGGAGCAATGCCCGGAGCTGTGTCTTAAAAATCTCTGGCTGCTTCAAGCAGATCCGGATGGCCCGGTAACCCAGGGCAGGGTTTTCTTCTCTCCCCAGATTAAAATAGTCCACTTGCTTATCTGCTCCGATATCAAGAGTTCGGATGATCACTTTCTTTCCCGCCATCATCTGCACAACGTGCTTATATGCCTGGAACTGCTCTTCCTCCGTGGGAAAGGTGGTTTTTCCGAGATACAAAAACTCACTTCGAAACAATCCGATGCCTTCCGCATCGTTTTCCAGCACATACCCCACATCCCTGACGCTTCCGATGTTTGCATACAGATGGATGCGGTATCCATCCTGGGTAACGGTATCCTTGCCTTTTAATGTCTGCATCAGCCGGTGCTTCTCCCGCTCTTCTTCCATCTTCTTTTCTGCCTCGCCGCATACCTCTTCTGTCGGTTCAAAGGTTATTTCTCCCTGGTATCCATCCACAATGGCTCTTGTTCCCGTCTGAATCTCCTGCAGATCCATGGGGACCCCGATCAATGCCGGTATGTTCATCATACGGGCGAGGATCGCCGTATGGGAATTGGAAGAGCCATGTATCGTAGCAAATGCCAGAATTTTATTTTTATCCATCTGGACGGTTTCACTGGGGCTCAGATCATCTGCCACAATGATGGAAGGTTCCATGGTGGTAAGATCCACTTCTGCCTGTCCTTTCAGATTCTTTACCAGGCGGTTTGAGATGTCTTTAATATCCGCCGCCCTGGCCTTCATATATTCATCCTCCATATTCACAAACATTTCAGAAAAATTGTCCCCGGTCACTGCCACCGCATAATCGGCATTGACCTGCTCCGTACGGATCATATTCTGTATGGCATCCACATAATCTTCATCTTCCAGCATCATCTGATGCACTTCAAAAATAGCCGCATTGGCCTCTCCGACCTCCCGCAGCGCCTTATCATATAATGTTTGAAGCTGTTTTTTTGCCTGATCTGCTGCCTCCTCCAGTCTTGCGATCTCCATCTCCGGATCCTCAATCCGGTTGCGTTTCACCTGTGTCTCTTTGTTTGCCAGCACAACGACTGGTCCCAGTGCGATGCCTTTATATACAGATTTTCCTTTATATGATCTCATATGGTTTCCTCCATTTTATAGCTCTTCTTAACGCTGGTCACTGTTATTATAATGATACATATCCCTGGCATTTATACAGAACGATGAGAAACACGCTTTGCGAGTTTCTCACGTTCGCGGGTGGCGCCATGGCTTGTGCTTTCCGCGCAAAAAAGACCATGAACCGATACCAGATATCGACTCATGGTCTGTCTTTCCTTTTCCTATTATTGATCTTTTTTCAAAGCCTGAATCCGCATTTTAACATTTTCAGCAAATTCCTCGTCGCTAAACTTAGGATCTCTTACCTTCATCCAGATTTCACAAGGAGCCTTGCTGCATTCTCCACAGTTTCCGAACCCCTTATTATTTACGGTGCAATCATAGATCGCACATACCGTTCCCTCCGGCATGTGGAAAACCTTTCCGCTGCATTCATTGCAGCCGGAACACTCCCCATAACAATAGCATGTACTGCAGTCGGTGCCGCAAACACTTAGATTTGACATATCTGACCATTCCTTTCCTATGTGATATTTGGAACAATCATATCAATTTTTGTGCTGCCGGTATTGTATATTTTGGACATCTTTGTGAGCATAGTTCTTCGCTGTCTGGATGTCCATGGCATGATACCGCTTAAATTCCCGCAGCAAATGGGACTGATCCGTAAATCCATATCGGTGTACAGCATCTTGTACATCAAATTGTGTATCTGTGATGATCTCATTCCACAAGTACTGATAACGGATTAAATTGCTGAGTTTCTTTGGTGTGATACCGATATATTCGTGAAACAACCTTTGCAGCTGACGGCTGCTGACAAAACACTCTCCTGCCAGCTCCACGGCACTTTGCCTTCCCTTGTTCCGGATTATATGATGGACTGCCTTGTCGATCACACTGTGCTGTTTGATTCCAGGCAGCTTTCTGACAAACATTTCCTCTGCTGTTTTGATCCGTTCTTCCAATGTACTTTTTTCCAATAACTGACTTCGCAACAGATGATCCAGCCACCAAAACCGGGACTGCACATCAAAATAACCATTTATGGTGTCTTTCAGGGAATCCTCTGAAAATGTATAAACTCCCCAAGCATAAAACCGAATGGCAAAAACAGATACGAGATGTCCCGTCTCCTCTTTGTGACAATCTGAAAAAGCAGCGTCGTTGATTCCGCAAAAGCCTCCGGTTATCGTATGGTCTGTATGGTCAATATGATATATGATGTCCGCACAGGTATCCGGGACGACAATATCCCCAGCATTTCTTTTCTCTTTTATCACATAAGGAATCTCACTTCCCCAAAAACAGCGAATGTATTTGGCCAGTTCCGGATTCATCGGCAGCACCTCTTTGTATATTTTATTTTTCCGAAAAGGAGCTGCCGTCAACGGCATATAAAATGTATCTTCCATAGAAATCGTTTCCTTTAGTACATTTATTTCACAGATTTTACCTTAGACCACCCAGAATAGAACTTTTTCATCTTGCCATCGATCTTTACCGTCTTATAGGTCCGTATTCTGACATAATACCGTTTTCCTGCCTTATTCCTGGAAAACTTTCTGGAAAGGGTCTTATTGCTTTTAACCGTTACTGTCTTCGAGGCCTTTTTCTTAAATTTTTTGCTGGTAGAATACTGGATCTCGTAGCCGGTAGTCTGCACACCCTGTCTCTTCCACTTAGCTATAAACCGCTTTGCCTTTGAAATAAGCCGGAATCCTTTTACACTTTTAGGTACAATGTTAAAATACTTCTTAATTTTTGTACTCTGATCCCCATTAAAAATGACTGTTACCGATGCCCGCCCTACTTTCACGTTATTCTGATACAACAGCTGATAATTTTCACTGCTGATTACATTTCCTGCTGTGTCAGTAACATGCACTGCAGGCTTTTGAGCTTTCCCTGTATAAACCAGAGATTCGGAAGAAATCTTGACCACTACCCCTTGGTTGTTACCAGTCTGGGCTGGTGTCGGCTCCGGCATAACACCTGGTGTCAGAGACGGCAGCGGTGACTGTATTGATCCCAGGGATCCTCCCCCTGCCGGAGGAGTTATCTCCGGAATCTGTGGTGGAGTTACTGTCGGTTTATCCGGGTTCCCCGGCTCTTCTGTCGGCTCCGGGGTTCCTGTTGGTGCTATTGTCGGAGCTATTGTCGGTTTATCCGGGTTCCCCGGCTCTTCTGTCGGCTCCGGGGTTCCTGTTGGT
>CAJUFM010000026.1:27796-37895 GCA_910585745.1 uncultured Eubacterium sp.
GCTGCCGTTGGCACTATCGTTGGCGCTATTGTCGGGGGAACTGTCGGAGCTGCTGTCGGCTTAACCGTTGGCTCCGGGGTCGGCTTCTGTTCTGGGTCCTTATCCAGAAAAGATACCTTACATTCTGCTTTTATCACATCTTTTAATGCTTTTACATCCCTCACTGTATTCAGATCATCTAAGCAATACTCCGAGCAGAATAAGAAGGTATAATCACCAGTTTGTGCGCCATCATAGGCCTGCAGAAAATATTTTCCTGGATGCTCTGTTGATGTCATCAATGATAACATATTTCCCCAGTCTGTCTTTTCCTGTATCTCCGGGGCATCACTCTCCCAATATTCCGTTTTTATCTTAAAAATATAATCCACCTCATAAAGCGCCAGCTCTTCCACCTCGTCAACGCTGAATTCATTTCCATTGGTGTCCTTCCAGATAATCTCAAAATATACGTTTTCATTTGGAACTGTGCCGTCCGGTGTCTCCATGATCTTATTCAGATTTACCTCTGTTGGCGATGAAACAATATTGATCTCCCCAATCTTCTTTTCCTCTTCCTGACCTTCCTCTTCCACAGACCATGTTCCTTTGTTATAGTTCAGCTGATAGCCCATATCAATACTTTTCTGGGACAATACGAAGTTATTGGCAATGGCATTTTCTGCATTTGCAGAAATATATGGCCACCCAGTATTAAATAATCCCGGAAAAAGCCGGCTTTTCGTTTGAAACTGCGTAGTACCGGTCACTCTGCCACTAATAGTTACGATACCTTCCTGCTTTACTACAAAAATGCCACGTTCTTCCTGAGCATTACTGACACCGGTAAAATCCCCGGAAATGAGTACATTGCCTAAACTGTTCACGTCCAGGCAGCCGCCCCGCTGCAGCGTGACATTTCCATATGTATCTGTCGTCGATGTCAGACACCCTTTGTCTGCCACCACGATATTGCCTACACCTTCCACAACAGCTCCATCTATCGTACTCTGGCTCAGCGTCAATGTTGTATTTTCATTTCCATAGAATTCCTTTGTCCTCGCATAATCATTTACACCACCAGCAATATTGATTTCTGCCTGGCTGTTTTTGCTTGTATCCACTCTTTCCCGGACAATAACGCGCGTATCCAGATTCACTGTGGCAGTTCCCCGGTAAGGAACTTTGTTGTCGTTCTCTGCTTCATGGCCCATATAGACTGCCTTAAACATCGTCTCTGAATTAGAATTCCTAACGGTGAGGGACGCATTATCCCCGATCTGGGTATTCGTAAAACCGCCAGCATATACCGTTGGAAGCAGCTCCTCTTCTGTGCCGCCAAAACCGCCTGGATCTCCGCCTCCGCCTTCCAGAAAAGTTTTTACATTGTCAAATGTCAGGCTATGCCCTGCGAGAAATATCTCCCGGTGGGGAACACTGCCCAGCGCATCCGAAGATTCAAAGGTCACTTCAATGTCCTGAAAACAAACATCACCCTCCAGCTGTATCGGACAACGGCAGTTCAGAATGCCGTTCTGTGTTCCGCGGATCAAAGTACCCGCAGGAATCTTCACAGGAATCATACGGCCACTCGTTTCGGCCTCTTGACCGATAGTAACCAGTGAACTCACCGTGATCGGACTTTTACGCTGCTGCAGAGCATCCATAAATTCTTCCCTTGTACTGACGGTGACTCCATTTTCTTCTGAAAATGGAACACTCCCTGACTGCAGTCTTTCCACGCCCTGCTGTATTGTATCCGGTTCCTTCGCAGCAACAGGTTCGTGTATTCCACCCAGCATCAATGCCGCTGCTGTTAAAATGCATAAATTTTTTTTGATCTTAGTTCTCATTTTTCTTTCCCTCCTTGCCTGCTCTACTTTGCTTAATAGGATTATACTTGAAAAAGACAATTTTGAACAGTAGTATTTTACATTTTATAATTGTTTTATATATTAGCGTTGATTTGCCAGCTCGGCGGCGGATTAGTATCCATACTTCTTTCTATCATTTAAAGAACATAAAAGAAGAGAAACAAGCGCCATATTCAAGACACCTCCCGCCACAGAACAAATTATTGTACAGATTGAGATCCCTCTCTTTCCTGCATAAATTTTCTCACATCCTCTTCCCCTGTCATAACCTTCAATGCCACTTTTCTTGTCGTAACGATAAAAGAGACCGCATTGGCTGATCAAAATAGCAGCAATCCCACGTCAGAGATTACTGCCATCCATTTCAATATGCAGTGAGCCCGCCTCATTTACAATTTATACTCTCCCTCATCCTGCAGTATGCTGCGGATGACTTCCAAAAGTGGCAGCGCAGTGACCGGTTTTGCCAGATCGTCTTTTATTCCCATTTTTGCCGCTTTTTCTATGGTTTCAAAATTTTTGTCGTCCATCATAAAGACGATGGGAACATCGGACGTCTTCCGTATTTCTTCACATACCCCAAAACCGTCCATTCCAGGCATCTGGACATCGAGAAGAATAAGTTCCACAGTAATATCCTTTAAGATCTCCAATGCCTCTTTCCCCGATGCCGCCTTATATACTATGTACCCTGGCTCATCCTGCAGGATATGCGCAACCAGATCCAGTGTTGCCAGTTCATCATCTACAACCAGGATATGCTTTGTCGTTTCACATCTCTGCTTCATCTGGTATCCGGTGTCCTCATCGATCATGCACAGCATAATGTCTGCGATCTGCGGATCAAACTGCGTGCCCTTTCCCTTTTCAATTTCTTCCCGAACCTTTTCCTGAGGCATGATCTCCCGATAACTCCTGTTGGATGTCATGGCATCATAGGCATCCGCAACTCCTATGATCCGCGCCAGCTCTGGAATTCCTTCCCCGGCAAGCCCGTTGGGATAACCATTTCCACCATATCTTTCATGATGCCACTTTGAACCCTGGGCGATAGGAACCATCTCATCTATATATTTCAGAATATAATATCCCGATAAAGGATGCAGCTTGATATGGGCGAATTCTTCTTCACTCAACCGTGATGGTTTATTGATAATGGCATCCGGAACATGTATTTTACCGACGTCATGCAGTAGTGCCGCATAATAGATTTCCTTTTGTTCGGCTTCCGTCTTTCCCATTCGTTTTGACAGTTCCAGTGCATATTTTGCAACCCGCTGAGAATGTCCGTTGGTATAAGGATCTCTTGCATCGATGGTCCTCGCGATGGTGGTAATCATTATTTCGTTCATTTTCTCCAGTTCCCGCTGGCTCTCCTCTACCTTTTTCATATGCAGCCGGATTTTCTGGAATGCAGCGGTACAGAAAAATGCAATAAGTATAAATACAACAACGCACAGTATAATATTATGTATCAATATATCCCGGATATCATGATAAAGCTTAGAATTACTGATGATCATGGTAACATACCAGTCGTTCATAACTTTATCTACAAAAACGCTGCAGTCCTCACCATGTATGTCTGTATGGAAACTTTTCCCATGTTCCTTATATACCTTGTCAAGAAGCTTTTTCATTTCAGCATCCTGTTCGTAATTCTTCCCTTTTTCCGTTTCATCGGAATGGGCAACCACCAGCCCCTCCCTGTCTATGATAAAACCATAACCCATCCCGTCCATATTGATATCCTGGGTAATCATCTGTACTTGATTTAAAGCGATATCAAAGGAGATAACACTGTCATTATCATAAAGCAACTGACTGACGGAAATCATTACGGTGTTTGTCTGGGCATCCAGGTATGGTGACACTACAGTCGGTCTCCCCTGAGCCTGCTTCGCTGCTATGTACCATTCCCGTTCACGAGGGACATAATCCGCATCTGGCACCCAGCCGATACCGTCAAGATAATCCCCGTTAAACAGACCATAGATTCCTGTAAAATTGGCGTCTATATCATCCTTATAACGCTCTGATTCCTCCACAAGAAAGGCTTCGATCTCCTCGGATGAGGCTCCGTTCTGCATCATATATTCTACTGTGATAGCAGTTACCTGAAGGACGTCCAGCCCCTTTGTCAGATATCCTTCCAGATATTCCTTTTCCTGAGCCAGGCTGCTCGCCCCCATTTCATCCATATTGGAGACCGCGTTTGAATAAAAAGAAGAAAAATTATATATAACCATGACAGTCAGCGCTGTCAGGGTGAAAAGCAAAGTTGTTATATATGATATATTTTCTTTTCTAAGCATTCTTTATTTCTCCTTTCAGAGTTGGTTTTTAATCTCTAGTACAACAAAAATTAAGTTTTTCATACATTCGCGCAGGATTATTCATTGTACTAGAAGCCCTCTGCTTTTTGTTTCCGTCACAGCTTCCCATAGCGGTCACATTCCCAATAATTCCGAAAAAAACTTATATATATAAATTATATCCTAATAATCCCCAAAAGTAAACCAACTAAAAAATCAGTCTTATAATCTATTTTTTTCTCCATATCCTCACAAAACACTTTTTGGGGAAACACACTTTGCGGGTTTCTCACATTTGCGGACGGCACCATGGCTTGTGCCTTCCGCGTAAAAAAGAGCTGTCACTGATTTGTGATCAGCCCTTTTCAAATAGACACAGCGAAATACCATACTCCAACATAGACCATATAAATTTTTCGCCCTTGAAATCCATTCTCCTATCTTAGCCGTCTTAATACTTCCAGCGTATAATTCCATGTACGCTGGACACTCTCCACATCCATGGATTCTTTTGGCGTATGGATATCTTTCATATCCGGCCCAAAGGACACGCAGTCCAGTCCCGGCAGTTTCCCAGCAAACAGCCCGCACTCCACACCGGCATGGATGGCCTGTACCACTGGTTTCCTGCCGTACTGTTCTTCAAATACTTCTACCATCCTGTCTCTGAGCGGGGAATCCTGCCGATATTCCCAAGCCGGATACTCTCCCATGCAGGAGACTGTCCCGCCTAACGCTGTCACAAGGCAGGAAATCCTGTTTACCAGTTCCTTTTTCTCTGTCTCAACACTACTTCGGACAGCAAAAGAAAAACTCACTTCATCTTCTTCCGTCTTGAGGATACCAAGATTCAGAGAGGTCTGTACCAGACCTTCTACATCTGCACTCATCCTCTGGATCCCTCCTGGGAGACATACGAGAGCGGCAATCACTTTCTCCGCTGTATCTGCCGTCATCACTGGAATAGTACAGACACCGTTCCCAGGATTCACTGCCAGTCCCACATCTGGATCCGTCCGCTGGTACTCTTTCGCCAATATTTGCGACAACTCTTTCACAGCAGTCTTAAATTCTACTATTCTATCCTGGTCCGACGACGCAAACAACAGTTTTGCCTCCGCCTGTCTCGGGATGGCATTATCCTTCAGACCTCCGTTGACTTCACATATTCTAAATGAAAACGTTTTTTCCAGTTCATAGAGGATACGTCCCAGAATCTGATTGGCATTTCCACGCCCTTTGTCAATTTCTACGCCGGAATGCCCTCCCTGCAGACCGGTGACTGTCAATGTCACAGGAATTCCCTCCGTTTTCTCTTTGCGTATCGGCAGATGTACCGTGGCAGACACTCCTCCTGCACAGCTCACCAGCAGATATCCCTCTTCCTCTGAATCAATATTCAGCATGGTTCTTGCTTTCAGCACAGAAGCATCCAATGTTGCCGCTCCCAGCATGCCGATTTCCTCATCTACAGTAAAGACCGCTTCCAGTGGTGGGTGTGGAATATCTGTGGATGAAAGGAGTGCCAGCATATAAGCGACGGCAATTCCGTCGTCACCGCCCAGTGTTGTGCCCTGCGCTGTGATCACACCATCCTGTAGCTGCAGGCGCACTCCTTCTTTTGCAAAATCAATCTCGAAGCCTTCTTCTTTTTCACAGACCATATCCATATGTCCCTGCAGCATCACAGGAGCCGCCTCTTCATATCCTGCCGTTCCTTCCTTCCAGATTATCACATTATTTTTATCATCCTGGTTGACTCTCAGATCATGTTTCTTTGCAAAGGTAACAAGATAATCACTGATTTCCTTTGTATTGGAAGATCCATGAGGGATTCCGCAGATCTCTTCAAAATATTGGAATACCGGCTTCGGTTCCAGATTTGTTAAAATACCCATACTTTCTATAACGCCTCACTTTTTCTTTATGATAAACCTATTGTTCTGGAGTGTGCCGAGAAATGTCACCACACGGTCCAGCATCCGCTCCCCTTCACCGGGAAACTGTTTCTCCATCTCCATAACGATATCATATACGGTATTTCTGCCGTCCATCAGATTCCAGAGTGCCGTCCCGTATGCATCGAGAGAAATATGGCTTACCTTTGGTTTGTGCCAGAATTTCTGGGCAATCCGGTGATGCGGTCCCTTATTTTCCACATCGATAACGACACTCCCGTTCTCCTCCTGGCGCCAGGGGCGCTGGGGAGAGGGAACAAATACCGTATCCAGATAATTAGGAGCTAACCTTTTTTTCTTTTTCATATTATTTATGCCTCACGCTTTTTCTTCCTGTGAAGAGAGAAATAGAATATCGTCGCCAGCAGAAGAAGGAAGAATACTACCCCTCCTGCATTTCCAAGCGGTGTCTCTAATTTGATCAAATCTGCCAGTGTACTGCCGCCTTTCAATGGTATCACAGCAAATACGGCAAGCAGAATACCGATCAAACCTTCTCCAGCAATCAGACCGGAGCTGTACAGTATGCCCCTGTCGATGACATCCTTATTTTCCTCTTTGCTTTTCCCTGCTTTATTCCACTCAAAGAACCAGCGGATCATGCCTCCGATAAAGATCGGCACAGAAAGGTAGATCGGCAGATACAGTCCAATGGCGATCGGCAGCACAGGAAGACCAAGCACTTCGATGACTACCGCGATAAAGATACCACAAAATACAAGCCCCCAGGGAAGAGTTCCACCCATAACACCTTCCACCACCAGTTTCATCAGAGTAGCCTGGGGAGCCGGAAGCTGCTGCTCACCAAATCCCCATGCCGCGTTCAGCAGATACATCACGCCACCGATAGCAAGGGCAGATACCAGTGCACCCACCAGTTCACCGATCTGCTGGCGTATCGGTGTAGCGCCAACGATATATCCGGTTTTCAGATCCTGGGAAGTATCTCCTGCCATCGCCGCCACAATACAGATCACTGTACCAATACAGATTGCGGATGCCATGCCTTCATATCCTGTCATCCCGGTGGCTTTCAGCATCGCCGTAGCGATTAGAAGAGTGGCGATCGCCATTCCCGATACCGGGTTATTGGATGAGCCTACAAGTCCCACCATGCGGCTGGACACCGTGGCAAAGAAAAACCCAAATACAACGATGATCAGTGCACCGATCAGGCTTACCGGAACAGATGGCAACAGCCAGATCACAAGGGCGATCACGAGGGCGCCGCCCATGACAACAGGCAGCGGCAGATCCTTATTCGTCCTTAGTTCGGTGGCATCCTTGTGTCCGAAGCCCTTCACTGCTTTGGAAAATGTTTTTACGATCGTAGGCATCGATTTGACCAGACTAATGATTCCTCCGGCCGCCACAGCTCCAGCCCCGATATATCGGATATAAGAACCCCAGATACCGGAAGCGCCCAGTGTAGAAATCGGCTTTTCACCCGGCGCCATAATCATGTCCCCTCCAAAGAGACTGATCAGTGGGATTATGACAAACCAGCCCAGCACACCACCGGCAAACATATAAGAAGAAATCTTTTTACCGCATATAAATCCAACGCCTGCCAGCGCAGGAAGCACGTCCGCACCAAAACCAGCACGAAGCGGCTTGACCTCCCATGCCACCTCAGAAGGAAATAGACATAATCCGTCAGCAATAAATTTATACAAAGCAGATATCCCCAGTCCGGAAAATACTACTTTTGATTTATCACCGCCACTTTCTCCGGCAAGCAGAACTTCTGCACATGCCGTACCTTCCGGAAATGGCAGCACACCATGTTCTTCAACGATCAATGCCGTTCGCAGCGGCACCATAAACAAAACACCAAGCAGTCCGCCGCACACAGCGATCACAGATATTTCCACAAAAGAGGGCGCAGATACCGCTTCACTCTCTGCCGCCCACATAAACAGTGCCGGAAGGGTAAAGATCGCGCCTGCCGCCAAAGATTCTCCAGCGGAACCGATGGTCTGTACCATATTATTTTCCAGTATATTATCCCGTCGCAAAACAAAACGGATCAATCCCATGGAGATCACTGCCGCCGGAATCGAGGCTGACACAGTCATTCCCACACGCAAACCAAGATAAGCGTTGGCTGCCCCAAACACAACTGCAAGAATAATCCCGAGGATCACGGATACCAGTGTCATTTCCGGCACAACCTTGTCTGCAGGGATAAATGGCTTAAACTCCTTTTTTTCATCCATAATCTCTATACCTCTCTTTTAGTAATATTTCACACCCTATTGTGTAGTATATCATAAAGCTGACGATTGCGAAAGGAAAAATGATTTTTGTCATGCTCCGTTTGATTTTTGTTAAAATTAGTGATAAAATTGAAACTAATATAAAATAGTTTAAAGGAGGAACTTTATGGAACTGGAAATTCTAAAAAATGAAGAGAAGAGAATGAATCTGGTCATGTTTCTCTTCCTTACTATTATCCCATGTGTAGCACTTGGATATGTACTATTATTCAACAAGGGAGCCCTAAGAGACTGCATCGTCCTTTTAATGGTTTCATGTAGTATTCTGGTACGAATATTTGAGAAACCGCTAGGCAAGTTTGCTAAATATTTGTACATCTCTATACTGCCACTTCTGGGGATCGTAACGATCGTATTCGGAAGTCCTGCTGCTTTCGGAGCGATGGCAGAAGCATATTTCCTTGTACTGTTCCTTACAGTGCCCTATTATGACACAAGTCTTGTCTGGGTATGCACCGGCGTTACCATCGTGCCAAATGTTATCGCCATGTTTATCTTTCCAGATGCATATTTGGCGATGTACACCCAGTCCATCTGGATCTTTGTATGGATGGTCTATGTCCTTGCCGCTGTCGTCGCCATCTTTATTATTAAGAGGGCACACTCTCTGTTCCTTTCTGTAGAGGAAAAAGAACATGAGATGGAACACCTTCTTTCAAATGTCCGCAACGCTTTTGACGGACTGGAGGAATCTTCCGCAAAGATTTACGATTCCTTACATAATTTTGAGGCAAGTACGACACAGATCGCCGCTTCCACCAGCCAGATTGCTGACAGTGCCGATGTCCAGATCCAACAGGTAAAAGGAAGTCTTGATATTTTCAGCGATCTGGATAACAAGATCCAGAATTCCGAAACACGTGTCAACCAGACGATGGATACAATCCTTCACCTGAAAGAGAAAAACGATGAAGGGATTCGGGCGATTGAAATACTTTCGGAGAAATTTAGCGAAAATATTTCCTCTACGCAGGTGGCATCAGAAGGTGTGAATTCTCTGGTGCAGAAATCGAATTCCATCGGTGAGATCATTGAAAGCATCAGTCAGATCGCACAGCAGACAAACCTTCTTGCACTGAATGCAGCCATAGAGGCAGCGAGAGCCGGTGAGGCAGGGAAGGGATTTGCCGTAGTAGCCGATGAGATCAACATGCTGTCAGGGGAATCCGCCACCGCAACCCAGAAGATCGACGCAATCCTGAAAGATGTCATCACTACAGTGAATGAAGTAAACAAAGTGATTGATAACAATAATGTCATCGTGAAGGAATCCAACGATAAACTGAACGATACCGTTAAGATTTTTGAGAGTATGCTTCATTCTTCCGAGGAAGTCCTCAATGTTACGGATCTGCTGAAGAACGAACTGGCAAATATCATTGATATCAAAGAACGTTTGTCAGAGGCAATGGAGCGGGTGGAAGATATATCACAGAGTTCTGTGCAGACTACAGGCGAGATCAGTGCCTCTACAGAAGAACAGGCATCTGGCGTGGAAAATATTCTGAAAACCATGAAAAACGTGCAAGACGGTATGGAACAGCTCTCTGCTGTATTAAATACCAATCCAGAAGAATAATAAACTTGATACCTCCTATGTTGTTTTCTGTGTAGTCTACAAACATCACTATGATACAACATAGGAGCTTCCTGTATAATTCAAGTATAGGAACTTCCGAGAAAGAAGGTTGAGA